>SVFS01000090.1 GCA_015056725.1 Lachnospiraceae bacterium
CAGCAGCATGCGAAGCAAAATTCAGAAAAGAAGGCGTAGCAATTACTCTTACAGTTACACCATGCTGGTGCTACGGTTCTGAAACAATGGATATGGACCCAACAACAATCAAAGCTGTTTGGGGATGCAATAAAACAGAAAGACCGGGTGCTGTATATCTTGCATCTGTTCTTGCTACACATGCACAGAAAGGACTTCCTGCATTCGGTATTTACGGACATGATGTACAGGATATCGAAGACGGCAGCATTCCTGCAGACGTAGAAGAAAAATTATTAAGATTTGGTCGTGCAGCTGTTGCAGCAGCTACAATGAGAGGCAAATCTTACTTACAGATTGGTTCCATCTGTATGGGTATCGGCGGATCTATCATTGACTCTGATTTCTTAGAATCTTACTTTGGTATGAGAGTTGAATCTGTTGACGAAGTAGAAATCATCCGTCGTATGACAGAAGGTATCTATGATGAAGCTGAATATCAGAAAGCTCTTGCATGGGCAAAAGAAAAATGTAAGATTGGTTTCGATAAGAACCCAGAATTCGTTAAGAACAGCCCTGAAAAAGCAGAAGAACAGTTTGAATTCGTAGTTAAGATGGCAGTTATCATTCAGGAAATGATGAACGGTTGCAAGACACTTCCTGAAGGATGTGAAGAAGAAGCTGTTGGACACAACGCAATCGCAGCTGGTTTCCAGGGACAGAGACAGTGGACGGACTTCTATCCAAACTGTGACTTCCCAGAAGCTATTTTAAATACTTCCTTCGACTGGAACGGAGCAAGAGAACCATACATCCTTGCTACAGAAAATGACGTATTAAACGGCATGACAATGTTATTTGGTAAGCTTCTTACAAACAGAGCTCAGATGTTCGCAGACGTTCGTACATACTGGAGCGGTGACGCTATCAAACGTGTAACAGGTTATGAAATCGAAGGTAAAGCAAAAGATTCTGACGGTATCATCCACTTAATCAACTCCGGTGCTTGCTGTCTTGACGCATGTGGCGAAGTAAAAGACGCTGATGGCAACGCAGTAATGAAACCTTGGTATGAAATGACTCAGGCAGATCAGGATACAGTTATGGAAGCTACAACATGGAATGCAGCTGACAATGGTTACTTCCGTGGTGGCGGATATTCTTCCCGTTTCTTAACAAGAGCAGAAATGCCTGCAACAATGATCCGTATGAACCTTGTAAAAGGTTTAGGCCCTGTAATCCAGATTGCAGAAGGTTGGACAGTTGCATTACCGGATGATGTAAGTGATACATTATGGAAACGTACAGACTACACATGGCCATGTACATGGTTTGCTCCAAGATGTGATGGCAAAGAAGGTTCTGCATTTAAGACAGCTTATGAAGTAATGAATAACTGGGGTGCAAACCACGGTTCTATCTCTTACGGACACATCGGTGCTGACCTTATCACAATGTGCTCTATGCTCAGAATTCCTGTTTGCATGCACAACGTACCGGTTGAACAGATTTACAGACCAAAAGCATGGGATTCTTTCGGTACTGATAAAGAAGGCGCTGACTTCAGAGCTTGTGCAACATACGGACCATTCTACAAATAAGAATATAAATTGCATATTCATTACGGCCAGGATTCGCTTAGCGAGTCCTGGCTGATATTGTCAAATGAGAATTGGCATATTATCAGAAATAGATTTACAGCCTTCGGGTTGTTTGGTGTGAAAAAGAGGTAAAACATGAGTAAGAAACGAGTTTTAGCATTTGACTACGGCGCTTCTTCAGGAAGAGCTATTATCGGTACTTTTGATGGTGAGAAAATCACATTAGAAGAAGTACATCGTTTTTCGAATGATCCTGTTATCGTAGGAGACACAATGTATTGGGATACATTACGTCTTTTCTTTGAGATGAAACAGGGTATGGTAAAGGCGAAACTTGCCGGTGGTTTTGACAGTATCGGTATCGACACATGGGGTGTTGACTTCGGTATGCTTGATAAGAACGGCAGACTTCTTGAAAACCCAATCCACTACAGAGATGCCAGAACAGTAGGAAAAATCGAAGAAACATTCAAATTAATTGACAGAGAACGTCTGTATGAAATTACAGGGCTTCAGTTTGCGGAATTTAATACCATTTTCCAGCTTCTTTCTCTTGTGCAGGAAAGACCGGAAGTACTTGAAAGAGTAGACAAGATTCTCTTGACTCCGGACTTGTTCGGCTATTTCTTAACAGGCGAAAAGAACGCAGAATTTTCTATGGCTTCCACAACACAGCTGATGGATGCGCGTACAGGAGAATGGTCTACAGAAGTACTTAAGGCAATCGGTATTCCGGAGCATATTCTTCCGAAGATTATCCCTTGCGGAACAAAAGTTGGAAAAGTGACAGATGCCATTAAAGAAGAATTAGGTCTTGAAAATGATGTGGATGTAATTGCGGTAGCAGGTCATGATACACAGAGTGCGATGGTAGCTGTACCGACACAGGAAAAAGACTTTATCTTTATGAGCTGTGGTACATGGTCATTATTCGGAACAGAATTAGATGAGCCGCTTATTAATGAAACAAGTTCTAAATTAGATATTTCAAACGAAGCCGGTTATGGCGGAAAGAGCTCTTTCCTTAAGAATATCATTGGTTTATGGTGTATTCAGGAAAGCAGACGTCAGTGGATTCGTGAAGGAAAAGAATACAGCTTCGGCGAATTAGAGCAGATGGCAAAACAGGTAGAGCCATTAAAGTGCTTTATTAATACAGATGATCCGCGTTTTAATCCGGCAGGAAATATTCCGCGCCGAATCCGTGAATACTGCGAACAGACAGGCCAGTATGTTCCACAGACAGAAGCAGAAATCGTATGCTGTATCAACCAGAGTTTGGCGATGAAATATCGTCATACAATCGAGATGATTCAGGAATGCACAGGTAAGGAATATCCGATTATTTATATGCTTGGTGGTGGTATCCAGAGCAAGATGCTTTGCCAGTTTACGTCTAATGCATGTGGCAGAAAAGTATCTGCAGGTCCGATTGAAGCAACGGTATACGGAAATATTGCATTACAGCTTATGGTAGCAGGTGAAATCGCTGATATTAACGAAGCGCGTAAAGTAATTGCAAATTCTGAACCAATCGCATATTACGAACCGGAAAATCAGGATGCATGGGAAGATGCATACAAACGTTATCTGGAAGTAATTGCTAAGGTATAACCAAATAATGGTATACTGTGTTTGACGGCATGGTAACAATGTTTAAATAGTATAAAACCTCCTGAGATGTGTCAGCAATCACGGGAGGTTTTTTGTTTATTAAAATGTGTAGATATGATAAAATATACTTTCAAGAAACGATGATATTTACAACTGATGAGGAATGCTATGTACAAAGTAATTTTAGTTGATGATGAATTTTTAATGAGGGATTCTATCAGTAGAAACACCAAATGGAATGAATGTGGTTTTGAATTGTGTGGTACTGCAGAAAATGGCAAAGAAGCAATTGAACTGTTGGAAAAAGAATTGCCGGATTTGATTCTTACGGATATTTGTATGCCTGTTATGGACGGGCTTGGTCTGTCAGCGTATGTGCATGAAAATCATCCGGAAATGAAGGTAATAATTATCAGCGGATATGATGACTTTGAGTATGCAAAACGTGCACTTAAATATGAGGTGGCGGATTACATATTAAAACCGATTACATCATTTGAATTGGCAGAAGAACTTTTAAAGATTCGAAAAAAACTGGACGATTCCAAAGAAAAACGAATTCAGGTGGAAAAAATACAAAGGGAGTATGAAAAAAATATTCCGATGTTACGCAGTCATTTCTTAGAACGTTTGTTGGATGGAAGCTATGTGAAAAATGATGTTGATGCTCAGCTTGAACATTTTCACGTTGAGATAACCGGAAACTACCAGTGTGCCGTTATGTTTGATTTGGAGGATGATTCGCAATTCCGCTCTAAATACCCTAAGAGTAATGATGAACTGGTGGATTTTGCGATTGGTAATATTGCCGGAGAAATCGTTGAGAGTGAGTCTGATGTTTTGTTTTTGCAGACATCAGAGGAGAAAACTATTTGCATTTTTATGGGTGATAATGCCGATACACTGTACCAGAGGGTAGAAGAGGTTGCCGGTAAAATCATACAGGCAATATATCATTTTATGAAAATAAAGGTATGTGTATTGATTGGCGATATCGTTTCCGGTGTAGGAAAATGGGGGGAATCTTATGCAGGAATTATCCGTGCCGGAGAAGGTAAGTTCCTTTTGGAAGAGCACGAGTTTGTATACGGAAGAGATTTTGCACCGGCAAAAGATCATGGACACATACAGACAGCAGGATGGACAGAAAAACTGGTTCTTATGATTAAGTTAAATCAATTGGAAGAATTACGTGCTGCAATTAGAGAAATGTTTTTGGAATTTCGCGCATCAGAGTGTGAACGCAAAACAATATTACTTCATGTTCAAAATCTGGTTCTTACGATTTTGATTAATCTGGAAGATAATATTGATAGTGCGGAAGTGGAAAACAAAGATGTGGAATTCGTGCATCGTCTGTCGGAAATGAAGCATTTGTCAGAAGTGGAAGAAAAATTTGCAAGCTTTTGCAAAGAACTTTCTGATGCTATTGCGGGACAGAGGGAGAGCGTAAATCAAAAGCAGGCAGTACTCGCAATGGACTATATCGAAAAAAATTATATGAATGTAAACATGTCGCTTAACATGGTATGTGCTCATTTATGTATGAGTACAAGCTATTTTAGTACGATTTTTAAAAATGCGACAGGTGAGACTTTTATTGAAGCGCTTACAAGGGTGAGGATGGAAAAAGCCAAGAAACTTTTGGAAAGCACGAGTATGAAGAGTTATGAGGTGGCATTATCTGTGGGATACAATGATCCCCATTATTTTAGTTCTACTTTCAAAAAACATATGGGTATGACACCTACAGAATATTCTAAACAATTGCGTAAGTAATATTACAGATGCTTAGAACGGTTATAAAATAGCGGAGAAAAAAAGTGGCAAAAGAAAAATACAGTTATTTAAGAACCCTTCAAGGAAAACTGAATATGTGCTTTTTGCTGATTGTGGCAATTGCAGTAGTCAGCTTTATGATGATATTTATTGTACGAAGTAAAAGTGAACTTCAGACCACTTCTATGGAATATACGGGACAGCTTCTTCAGATGGTAAACGAGAATATTGATTCTTATATTGTCAATATGGAAAATATTGCGGAAATCGTAATGGACAATACGGATGTAAAATATTTTCTTTTGACGAAAGAATCAGAAGAAGGACTGAAAAATGTTTTCGGTCTGGGTGTGCAGGAGCAGTTCAAAACACTGAAGGAAACAAGGAACGATATTTATAATATTGGTATTTTGTGCGATAACGGCACATATATGATTAATGACAAGGATACAATAATCAATCCCTATGCGGATGTGAAATCTCTTGATTGGTATAAACGCGCACTGGAAGGAGAAGAGGTAATTACATCTTCACATGTACAGAATATTGTAAAGGATGAATATCCATGGGTGGTTACATTAAGTCAGGAAATTGACTTAGGGGAATCTACTACCAATAG
This sequence comes from Lachnospiraceae bacterium, assembly GCA_015056725.1. Classification (GTDB taxonomy): domain Bacteria; phylum Bacillota; class Clostridia; order Lachnospirales; family Lachnospiraceae; genus 1XD8-76. Next base: position 5,593 of record SVFS01000090.1, read on the forward strand.
GGCAGTTTTATTTATTGACTTGAATTATAGTACGATTAATTCTCTTTGTGAGAAAATGAGTCTGGGTGAGAGTGGATACGTTTTTATTCTCGATGAAGAAGGGACTTTGGTATATCATCCGAGACAGCAGCTTGTTTATAGTGGCTTTTGGGAAGAAAATCTGGAATTGGTAGCAGAAACAGAAGAAAGCATTTTGTATTCGCAAGATGAGGAAAGGATATATTCCATTGTTCGTTCGGAGGTTACGGGATGGACAATCGTAGGTGTAACTTACGTGGACGAACTGTTGGAAGGTATGAATAGAGACCGTATTACTTATTATGTAATGGCGATTATCCTTATTGGAATTGCTATGACACTTGCGGTTGCGATTTCCGGTATGATTACCCAGCCAATACATGACCTTCGGAATTCTATGAGACAAGTGGAAAAGGGAGATTTTGAGTTTGAACTGGTAGAGCCGAATACAGGAGATGAAATTTCCGGTTTGATTCGTTCATTCAATATCATGGTGCGGAAAATTCATCAGTTGATTGAAAAGAATAATCAGGAACAGGAAGAAAAACGAAAGAGTGAATTAAATGCTTTGCAAGCACAGATTAATCCGCATTTTCTATATAATACGTTAGACTCAATTATCTGGATGGCGGAAGATGGTAATACAAGAGACGTTGTTTTGATGACCTCTGCTCTTGCAAAATTATTCCGAAAGAGTATCAGTAACAGAAATGAAATGATTATGCTTTCGGAAGAAATTGATTACACCAGAAGTTATTTGACGATTCAGAAGATGCGTTATAAAGATAAACTGGAATATGAAATTGATGTAGACCCAATGGTATCTCATATTGAGGTTATTAAGCTCATTGTACAGCCGCTTGTAGAAAATGCAATTTATCATGGTATCAAGTATAAAGAAGACGGTAAGGGAACAATCCGTGTGGAAAGTGCGTATGCGGGTGATAAATTAGAAATCAAAGTAAAAGACAACGGTATTGGGATGACGAAGGAAGCTCTGGAGCATATTTTTGATGAGCGTGTTACAGACAGGCATAAAAATGGTGTCGGTGTGTTGAATGTCCATAGGCGTATACAATTGCATTATGGTATGGCATATGGTCTTTCTTTTGAAAGTGAAGTGGGTGTTGGAACGACTGTGACTATTACACTTCCGTTGGAAAGAGAAGATATAGAAGGGAGGACTATGTTATGAAAAGAACACAAAATAAAAATTTCCTCCTGATATTTATGGCAACGTCGCTGATGGCGGTGCTGATACTGTATCTTATTTCGCAAAATGCATTTGGACAAAAGAAAGCAGGGGCAAATGTCAGTATTGTACTGATACCAAAAGTTATTGATGAGAATAATGATTTTTGGGAAGAACTTATCGAAGGCGGCCGATTGGCAGCACAGGAAAAAAACGCGACGTTGACAGTACTTGGCGGTCCCACAGAAACAGATATTGATTATCAGAACCGTATGATAGAAGAGGCAATTGCAATGAAGCCGAATGCTATCGCACTTGCGCCGTGTGATTATGAAAGAACAATGCCCTATGCACAGAAAATACAAGAAGCGGGTATTAAGCTGATTATTGTGGACTCGTTGATGAAAGAAA
>SVFS01000091.1 GCA_015056725.1 Lachnospiraceae bacterium
CTTCAAAACAGGCTACCATTTTTTCACCCATTTCTTCCGGCACAAGAGACACACCAAACATATCGCCTTTAATCAGCGTTCCCAAATGCTCTGCATTCAGATATCCCGGAAGCTTTTCAAGGTATGCTTCACAACATCTGAGCTGACTCGCCTCAGCAAATCCTCCCTGTACAAGAAATGCTATTTTCTTTTTGTGTTCCTTCATTATATCATTATCAAAATTTAATTTCTCTATAAATTCCATTAAGATTCCCGGAAGATTTTCTACGTATAATGGAAAGGCGATTAAAATATATTCATTGTTGTGATATGCCGTCATGGCACTTGCCCACTGCTCTCTATCCGACAGATGCCAAACTTCTGATGTGTTTCCCTCCGTTTTAAAGCCTCTTAAAAATGAAGTGATGATTTTGGCTGTATTACTTTTTTTCTCGGTTCTGGGAGAACCATTGATTACAACTAAATGCATGCCAACACCTCCTTGTCCGTACATGCCTCATGCGCACCGAGACATTCCCATTCCATATTCAGAGTTGCTCTGTCCAACCAGTAGTTCAAATATTCCTTCTCGCCATCGCCCTGATAGAATAAAGCCACTTTCAATTTCTTATCATATCTTGAAACATGGCGCATCTGCTTACCTTTAAATTGAAGATACATCGTGGCAAGCGGCAAAATACGGTCAAACAACTTTTTCGTTTCATGTGTAATAAAACCAAATTTTGTATCACTGATTACAATCATCTCATCATGCACAAGCATTTCTTTCAACAATGTTTCGTAATCATCCTTAATCGTACAAACCCCCGGTGTTTTGAGCCAACAGAAATTACAACCGATGCAGTGTTTAATATCCATTTCATATGTATTATAAATTGTCGTATTATCATATTTTTCTTTTATATTTTGAAGCAAAGTCTGTGTTTCTTTTGTCTGATTTGCTATCGTGTTTAAAACTAATATCCGCATACTTTTTCAACTTCCTTTTCTAATTCTTATCAACCACCTATTATTACTCCTATATTACCATGCAAAAGTATGCGGATGATTCCGCAAATCAAAAGATGCAACGGATAATACAGATAAAAGAACCATTTCATGCCCTTCCATTTTCCACGTTCACCATTATACATTTTCACAAACGGTACACATATAATGACTCCAAGCTGTAATAATCCATATACTTTATCAATAAACAGGAAATATACAATTGCATACCATGATACATACATCATCATGCATGTAACCTGCTTTTTCAAATTCCCCCGATTGCTTCCGATTCCTATAATTGCAAGTACCGCAATACAGGACCAATCGGACGGAAATGTCAGTATGCAGATTCCAAGCACAATTAATGTCTGCTGCCATGTCTTCCACTGAAAATGTCTCTCATCCGTCAGATATAAAGCCACAACACCCCATGCCAGCGGCCAAATAACACTTGTCTGGTTAAACACCGTTGTCTGAAACGGAATAAATGGGATTCCGAATGCAAAGTTATATGCAAAGTGAGAGATGATGGCAAACAAAAACAATCTGCCTGCATATCGTTTTACATTTCTTGTATGATAATATCCCTCTGCAATCATAAACCACATCGTCGGTGCAGCAAGCCTTCCAATCAGATGCAACAGCAATATCCACCAATCCTTTGGATAGCCCGGATAAATCACACTGACTACATGGTCAATAGTCATCGAAATGATTGCAAAAGTTTTCAGTTGATTCGAATTTAAACCCTTTTTCTTTTGTTCCATATAAAGTCCCCTTTACAAACGCTATTCTTTATGCGGTACATCATAGCACAAACATTTTAAATTGAAAACCACCCTTGTGTAACAAGTAATTATTTACGCCCAAGAGGTTAAATGTTACACTTAACAGGAAGGTATTGTTACATTATTTTCAAAATAAACTTGGAGGTATCCATATGATATATCAGGAATTTCAAGGCAAACAACTTTCTCTATTAGGCTTCGGTGCGATGCGCCTCCCAACACTGGAAAACGGCAAAATCGATGAAGCACTTGTAAAAGAAATGACAAAGTACGCTATCGACAACGGTGTGAATTATTTTGATACAGCTTACCCCTACCATGAAGGCGAATCCGAAGTCGTAATGGGACGGGTATTAAGTGAATATCCCCGCGAAAGCTATTATCTTGCCGATAAATACCCGGGGCATCAGATTCTTTCTACCGGCTACAATCCGGCAGAAATTTTTGAAGAACAGCTTGTAAAATGCGGCGTTGACTATTTTGACTTTTACTTATTACATAATGTTAATGAAAAATCCATGGAAACTTATTTAGACCCTCAGTGGGACATTTTAGGATATTTCAAAAAACAAAAAGAACTTGGCAGAATCAAGCATCTTGGTTTTAGTGCCCATGCACAAACAAAAGGGCTGGAAGAATTTTTAAATGCCTGCGGTAACGATATGGAATTTTGTCAGCTACAGATTAATTATCTGGACTGGACGTTACAAAACGGTAAAGATAAATATGATCTGTTAAAGAAATGGAACATTCCTGTATGGGTTATGGAGCCTGTGCGTGGAGGTAAACTGGCAAAACTCGATGCATCTTATGAAACAAAGATGAAAGCATTACGTCCTGATGAGTCCATCGCCGCATGGAGTTTCCGCTTTCTTCAGGAACTGTCTGATATTAAGATGATCCTTAGCGGTATGTCCAACATGGAACAGATGATGGATAATATCAAAACCTTTGAAAACTATAAGCCTCTATCGGATGATGAACATCTGCTTCTAAATGAAATTGCAAAAAGTATGTCCGGTGATGTACCTTGTACTGCCTGCCGCTACTGTTGTGATGGTTGTCCAAAAGGACTGGATATTCCGATGCTACTAAATACCTACAATAATATATGTGTTTCTCCTGCTATTACAGTAACCATGCTGATTGAAAATCTTCCGGAAGACAAAAAGCCGTCAAACTGTATCAATTGTGGAAAATGCAGCAGAACTTGTCCTCAGAACATTGATATTCCAACGGTCTTGAAATCTTTGGACGAAAAAGTAGCTTCTCTTCCTACCTGGGCAGAAGTTTGCCGTAAGAGAGAAGAAGCTGCGAAGCAAAAATCCTAGAAAACTTTAAATTATCATCACAAAAAATGACACATTCTCAAATATGAGATGTGTCATTTTTTATTTCATGAAATATATTATTCAAACAATGGTGTGGAGAAGTATCTCTCTGCTGTATCAGGAAGTACCGTTACTACTGTTTTTCCTTTTCCAAGCTTTTTGGCAAGGCGGAGTGCCGCTGCCACATTTGTACCGCTGGAAATACCACACATAAGCCCTTCATATCTGGCCAAATCCTTTGCTGTCTGAAGTGCTTCTTCATCAGAAATAATAGCAATATCTTCATATATTTTCTGGTTCAGCACTTTCGGAATAACACCATCACCGATACCCATCTGAATATGATTTCCAACAGTGCCACCTGCAAGAATGGCTGCATTTTCCGGTTCAACCGCCCATATTGTAATATCAGGATTAACTGCTTTTAATGTTTCTCCAATTCCCGTAATCGTACCACCTGTACCAATACCGGAACAGAAGCCGTCAATCGGTCCTGCTACCTGCTCTAAAATTTCAAGACCTGTATGGTGTCTGTGTACCATTGGATTTGCCTGATTTTCAAACTGCTGTGGCACAAATACGCGAGGATTCTCCTCTCTCATACGAAGTGCCATCTTAACACATTCATCAATACAGTCACCGATGTTTCCTGCATCATGTACCAGTATTACCTTTGCTCCGTAATGTTCTACTAAAAGTCTTCGTTCTTTGCTGACAGAATCCGGCATAATAATGATGGTTTCATAGCCTTTAATAGCCCCAACAAGTGCAAGTCCGATTCCCTGATTTCCGCTTGTCGGCTCTACGATAATAGAATCCGGTTTTATAATTCCTGCTTCTTCTGCTTTTTTAATCATATTATAGGCTGTTCTTGTCTTAATAGAACCTCCTACGTTTAATCCTTCATATTTCACAAGTACTCTTGCATCTTCCGGTCCAACCATGCGGTCGCTTAACTGAATTACCGGTGTATGACCGATTGCATCTAATATATTGCTATAAACCATTTACTCTTTCCACCCTTATTTATAATCATCGCAAATGCAGCTCCTCTTTCTGACAATTTCCGACTTTTCTATCATATTCCAATATTCCCCATAATGCAAGCCAAACATAAGAGACCGGCACAATCTGTGCGGTCTCTTATGTATTACATATATTTCTCTGTAAAATTCTCCATTGGAATCGGTCTCGAGAAGAAATATCCCTGATAACTGTGTGTATGATACGCTTTCATAAAATCAATCATACTTTGGTCTTCCAAACCTTCTACACAGACATCAATATCTAAATCATCTGCGCAAGTCGTTACTGCCTTTACAATCATCTGATTTGCTTTATTTGTCATAATATCAAATATGAAGCCACGGTCGATTTTGAGCAAGTCTACAGGAATTTCGCTTAATAAATTTAAGGATGAAAATCCTGTTCCGAAATCATCAATTGCAATCGAGATTCCAAGTACCTTTAAATATTCTAATTCTTTACGAAGATAGGAACTTTCCAACTGTCTGCACCGTTCTGTCAGCTCCAGGCAGAGATTTTTCGCCGGATATCCCGTTTCATTTAAAATACGCTGGACTGCATTTTTGAAAGAGACACGTGCAATCTGAGGATATGCAATATTTACATGGAGCATGAAATCCGGATATTTTTCAAGCAGCGGCATCGTCTGTTCCATTGCCCGTTTTAATATCCAATTTCCCAATTCAAAAAATCTCGGATCATTTTCCAGCCATGGAATAAATACGCCAGGCGGAACTTCACCATAATCATCGTGTCTCCAGCGAAGCAACGCTTCCGCACCCATCAGCTTACTGTCTTCTGAACTTACCGTCGGTTGATAATTCAGATAAAATCCGGTATAACCATTATCCATACTCTTACGGAGTTCTTCCAACAACTTCAGATTTTTCTGATTGTCTTCGTTCATTTTGTTATCAAAGAATACCAGCTCACCGCCTTTATCGTACTTCGACTTCTGTAATGCATACGTTACACCTGTCTGTACAGCCGTTTCTTCAAAATCTCCTGCAAACGCCAGTGCCCCACCTGCCAATACAAAAGAAAATTTCAAATCATTTACGATAATTCCTTTCCGTAAAGCTTCTTTCATATGATTAAATACATTTTCCGCTTCTGCCGGAGTATGATTTGGCATAAGACAAGAAAAACGGATTCCGTCCATTCGGAACAGTTTGCCATGTTCCCCGAGACATTCCTGTAATTTTTTTGCAATATTTTTTAATACTTTATCACCAAATGCGTATCCATAAATACCATTAATCTGGGAGAAATTATTTACACCCATCAGAATCAAAACGGATGATGTTTTGCTGCCTTTATACTTTGCGAGCTGATTCCAAAAACCATATACATTATGAAGGCTGGTTATGGAATCGATATTTTCTGTAATACCATGATTAGAAATCGTTGCAAGGAACAAATCATGTTCGTTTTCAGTTCCTCTCATAACGACACCACGACAGGTCACTACTACATAGTCACCCTCTCTATTTAATACACGATATTCCATTTCATGAAAATCCGTTTTCCCAGAAAAGATTTCTTCATCACTCTTTAGAAAGGCCGGTCTATCCTCCGGATGAATCTTCTCTGCCCATATCATTCCTGCATTTTTATGAAATTCTCCCGGTAAATCAAAGTATTCCACAGCATTTTTAGACCATCTTGAAACTCCGGTCGTCATATTACACAAATATACATATCTTTTGGTAGATGTTGCTGCAAATCCTTCAAATATTCTACCTTCTAATCCACTCTTATCCAGTTCCATACTCTCACACCTTTTCATTTGTCATCACTCAAAGTCTGTAAGCCTATACCAATGGTCTTACTGCATCATATACACGTTCATAACGCTCATAAATCTTTTGATACAACTCGTGCATATCCTTTCGCGGCTCGTAACACCTTGTTTCTTCTACCATATGTGCCGCCGCATCTTCTAAATCTTTAAACAAACCGATTGCTATCCCTGTCAGCATCGCGCTACCTACAGTACCGGCGTCTACCGTCTTTAATGCTACAATCGGAAGATTCAGCATGTCTGCTTTCATCTGCATCCAGACTGCGGAATGTGCACCGCCTCCTGTGGCATGAAGTTTTTCAAACTTAATATCTGATTTTTTTAGTGCCTGCAGGTTCAAATACATTTCATATACTACACCTTCCATGCAGCCTCTATAAATATCTTCTACAGATGTATTAATGTTCAGTCCAAGAATGGCCCCCTTGGCATCGTTATCCATATACGGTGTCGCAGCTCCCGCAAAATGAGGAAGCACCAGCAAATCCGTCGGTGTATTTTCACCTACTGCCTCAGCATACTTCTTTTCCAGATATGCATTTACCGAAATCCCCTGCTCTTTGGCAAGCTGTTTTTCCTGTTTTGCAAAATTATTAACGCACCACTGTAATAATGCTCCCCCCGTATATAAGAAAGCGTATGCTACATATTTCCCCGGAATTACATATGGTACAATTGCGAAATAGCTTTCATGCATTATATCAATATCAGGAATACCATCATAGATTGGGGTAATACATTCTACCGTTCCGGCACCGTCTACCGCTACCGAACTGTCAAATGCTCCTGCACCAACTGCCGCTGCTACCTGGTCATGACTTACGGATACAATTTGTGTTTCCGGCATAAGTCCTGTTTTTTCTGCTGCATAAGCTGTTATATTACCCGCTGATGTTCCTGTAGGAACAGGTGTTGATAACAGATTTTTATCAATTCCCGCTGCCTCAAAGATTTCATCACACCAGGAAAGCTTTGCAATATCAAACGCCATCGTACGGCTTGCCAGAGAATAATCTATCTGACGTTTTCCTGTCAGGTGATATACAACATAATCTTCCATCAAAAAGATATAAGCTGCCTTTTCATACACTTCCGGACGGTGCCTTTTTATCCACATCATTTTGGATATGCTAAACATCTGATGCGGTCTGTGTCCTGTTGTGTGTGCAATATACTCTTTTCCAAGTTTTTCAATCAGTTCTTC
>SVFS01000092.1 GCA_015056725.1 Lachnospiraceae bacterium
AGAACTGGGATATGTATGACGAGGTTATACTTGCGTATGAAGCGTATTATTGCGTGAATTTGTACAATGAGGAAGCTGTTCCGGCAGTTCCTTCAAAAATTATGATAAAAAAGTAAGACTTCGTAGCCGTAAAGGCGGTAAGATAGGAGATAAGAGATGAATGAACTTAGACCTAAGCTGTTTGATACGATAAAAGGATATACAAAAGAGCAGCTGATAAAAGATATTATTTCGGGAATTATTGTTGCGATTATTGCATTACCATTGTCCATCGCACTTGCGATTGCATCCGGTGTAGGACCGGAGCAGGGATTGTATACAGCAATTATTGCAGGATTCTTTATTTCGTTTTTTGGCGGCAGCCGGGTTCAGATTGGTGGACCGACGGCAGCGTTTGTTGTTATTATTTATGGAATAGTAGAATCTTACGGAACAGACGGACTTATTGTTGCGACCATTATGGCAGGTATTATTCTTTGCATTATGGCGTTATGTAAATTCGGTTCTTTGATTAAGTATATTCCGTATACGATTACAACAGGTTTTACCTGTGGTATTGCTGTTACATTATTTGTAGGACAGTTTAAAGATTTCCTGGGACTTCAGATGGGAGCTGTTCCATCTGAGTTTATTGAAAAGATTGTGGCGTATGCGGAGCATATCAAAACAGTTGACATAACAACAGTTGTAATTGGTTTGGTTGCTATCGTGATTTTACTTGTGTGGCCAAAGGTAACAGATAAAATACCGGGTTCATTGATTGCAATTCTTGTGACGACAGCAATTGTATATTTTGGAAAGCTTCCGGTAAATACAATCGGTAGTGTGTTTGGCGAATTGTCTTCTGCTTTCCCAAGTATCAGCTTACCAAGTTTTGATTTTAAACTGATTGGGGAATTGGTTTCTCCGGCGTTTACTATTGCTATTCTTGCAGGAATTGAATCATTGTTATCGGCAGTTGTAGCAGACGGTATGATTAATGACCAGCATAAATCCAATGCAGAGCTTTTGGGACAGGGACTTGGAAATATTTTCTCCGGTTTGTTTGGTGGTATTCCGGCGACGGGAGCTATTGCAAGAACAGCAGCAAATGTGAGAAATGGCGGACGTACTCCGATTGCGGGTATTACACACTGCGTTACGCTTACGATAATTCTTGTAGTACTTATGCCGCTTGCGTCTTTGATTCCGATGACGACACTTGCAGCGGTACTTTTGGTAGTAGCATGGAATATGGCAGAATGGGATGTATTTGCACATTTGTGTAAGACAGCACCAAAGAGTGACGTAGCTGTATTGGTTGTAACGTTTGTACTTACCGTATTGTTTGATCTGGTGGTTGCCATTGAAGTAGGTGTTGTACTTGCTGCGGTTTTATTTATGAGAAGAATGGCAGATACGGCAGACGTAAAGCCTTGGAAATATGTAGAGCAGGCAGATGTAACACCGGGAGAAGCAGAAAAGCTTCTTAGTGTTCCGAAGCATATCCGTGTGTTTGAAATTAGTGGACCGATGTTTTTTGCGGCTGCAGATAAATTACTGAGTCTGAATACAAAAAATTACACAAAGATCATTGTTATCCGTATGAGAAGTGTTCCGGCAGTAGATGCCAGTGCCATGAAGTCTCTTCGCGAATTTGTGGCAAGAGCCAAGAAGAATGGCATCACGGTAATCTTTTCCCATGTAAATGAGCAGCCATATGCTGTTATGGAGAAGGATGGTTTTGTTGAATATGTGGGCGAAAACAATTTCCGTTCTAACATTGTGGAAGCATTGGAATATGCGGAAACGCTTGCATAAGTAATTGAATATAATATAACCGGTGCCTTGATACAGAATTTATGGATAAGCCATATGTTTATGAAATATAGCTGTAGTCAAGGATAATAGGGAATCAGGTGTAAGTCCTGAACGAACTCGTCGCTGTAAGGATGGAGTCTTATTCACGATTAGAATAGTTTCTAATCGAAGGCCACTGAAGGAAAGCATGGAAAACCAAAGGTGTTTTTATGATAGAATTTGGGAAGGCGAATAAGATGAGGATATCCAAGTCAGAAGACCTGCCGATTATATCGTTATGTTAACCACGAGGAATTGGTAGGACATATCATGATGATTGCTTTTTGTAAGGCGATGTCTGTTTTGCAAAAAGCGAAAGATATTTTGATATTGTAATATAGGAGCCTCTTACCGTAGTGGTAAGGGGCTTTTTTCTATGTAAGAAAGGAGAAATGAATTATGAAAACAAACAATAACAGAAGAAGAGGAATTTTAACAGTTGTACTCGTTTTTGCTATCGTCGGACTTATGACATTGGTACATGGGACATTTTCAGAAAAGGCGGTAAAAGGAGGCAAAAACATCAGTGTAGAAGTGATTGGTAATGAAAAAGAGGCTGTAAGGTATGAATTATCTACAAATCAGGAATATTTGTTAGGTGCACTTCAGGAAATAGAAGAGCTGGAGATGGAAAGTGAAGACGGCCCCTATGGACCGATGCTTTTGAGCATTAACGGTGAGTTTGCTGAATTTAACACAAACGGTGCGTATTGGGCATTTTATGTCAATGATGGATATTGTAACTACGGAGTGGCAGAGCAACCGGTAGAAGACGGTGATGCATTTCAGATCGTATATACACCTGCAGAATAATCCCAAAACAAAAAAATGGGATAATAAATTATTGAGGAAGATGGAATGGAAAGAGAGCAGCGTCAGCAAAACGTTCATGGTAATAGAATATCGGTAGGAGACATTGCAGAAATAGGAGTTATGAGCGCCCTCATTGAAGTAAGTAAGCTTTTTATGCAGGGGATTCCAAATGTGGAGCTTACCAGTTTTTGGCTGATTATGTTTACTTTATATTTTGGAAAAAAAGTTTTTTATGTGATTCCTGTGTTCATTTTGTTGGAAGGTTTGATTTATGGTTTTGGACTATGGTGGATTATGTACTTGTATGTATGGCCGCTATTAGTATGTATTATCTACTTGCTTAGAAAGAAGGCGGACATATGGTGTTGCAGTCTTGTTTCAGCAATTTTTGGATTTGGGTTTGGACTTTTATGCTCTGTTCCGTACTTTTTTATGGGATTGCCTGATGGGGGTATTGCCGGAGGGTTGCGCTCCGCATTTGTATGGTTTATAGCAGGCAGCAGGTGGGATATTGTTCATGGAATCAGCAATTTTGTAATAATGCTTATTTTATATACGCCGATTCAAAAGGTAATGAAGAAGATAAAAGGGATTGAAAGTATAAAATAACTTGTAGTATTTTAGTAGTGAAAGTCCTATCAGTTTTGTATGATAACTTAAAGTGATGTGAGGATGTCAGGAGATTAGCAGAATCATGATATTAACGGTGAAATCGCAGAGTATAAAATCGCATATTGTTGAAAAGGAAAGCAATCTTCTTTCTGCATTGCAGCAACATGGTTATCTAATGCAAGCTGTTTGCGGTGGAAACGGAATCTGCGGAAAATGCCTTGTAGAGATAGAAGGACAAGGCAAAGTTTTGGCATGTAAAACGATTATAGATGCAGATATGACGGTTATCCTGCAAGCGAAGGATGAAGAATATAAGGTGCTTGGATATGTTGAAGAGCAGAGTACGGAAAACGATAATCTTTCTAATGAATATGCTGTAGCGATAGATATCGGAACAACTACATTAGCATTATCATTGGTGGACACAAGCAAGAAGAAAGTGCTTCATACTTATACAAGTACGAATTCACAGCGTGTATATGGGGCAGATGTGATTTCGAGAATTCAAGCGTCAAATGCCGGAAAGAAAGATGAACTGAGAACGCGGATACAAGAGGATTTATGCCATGGAATACGGGCATTATCAGATGCGTGTCGGGTAGAAGTAGAGCAGATATCGTTAGTGGTATTAGCAGGGAATACGACAATGCTTCATCTCCTGATGGGATATTCCTGTGAGACATTAGGTGTGTATCCGTTTGTTCCGATAAAGATAGAAGAGCAGGAAAGCAGTGGGAATATCGTATTTGGAAGTCCGGATATGAAACATATGAGAGTTAAAATGCTTCCGGGAATATCTGCTTTCGTAGGGGCTGATATTGTGTCCGGATTGTATGCAAATGACTTTTGGCGTAAGGAAAAGCCATGTCTTTTTATTGATCTTGGGACAAACGGCGAAATGGCTATTGGGACAAAAGAGAAGATAATTGTGACTTCGGTGGCAGCAGGTCCGGCTTTTGAAGGCGGAAATATTACACATGGAATGGGAAGTGTAAAAGGAGCCATTTGCGGTGTAACAATCGCGGGAGAAAATCGGATATTGTGTGACACGATTGGCGACGGAAGTCCGATAGGGATTTGTGGAACCGGTGTTATGGAAACCGTAGTGGAATTGTTGAGGACAAGGTTGATAGATACAAGCGGAAAGCTGGACGAAGAGTATTTTGAGGATGGCTTTTTACTGGCAATTGCCGATGATGGAACAGATATTGTGATGACACAAAAAGATATCAGGGAGTTTCAACTGGCAAAAGCTGCAATACGTGCCGGAGTGGAAACATTGATTTCACAATACGGAACGTCTTACGAAGAGATAGAAACAGTATATCTTGCAGGCGGTTTTGGATATTTTATGGATGTGAAGAAGGCTGTAGAAATAGGAATGCTACCGAAGGAATTGCAGAAAAAGACGGTTGCTGTTGGGAATGCTTCTTTAGGTGGTGCAGTAAAATGTGTTTTGCAAGAAGATGCAAACGCAGTATGTAAAACGCTTGTAAAGATATCTACAGAACTGTTACTTGCATCAGATGAGGCTTTTCAAAAAAAATATATGCAATACATGATGTTTGAATAAGACCGATAAAGATTTGATTAATACATAAGTTACGATAGAAAAATTTGATAAAAGATGATAGACTATGCAAAGAGACAATTTTGCACAGAAAGATGGAAACAGTTAATGTCAATAAAAGCAGTACTATTTGATTTAGACGGAACGTTGCTTCCGATGAATATGGATGACTTCACAACAGGCTATTTTGGAATGCTGGCAAAAAAGCTGGCACCTTATGGTTATGAACCGAAATCTCTGGTGGATGCCATATGGACAGGAACGGCAGCGATGGTAAAAAATAATCAGGAATGTACAAATGAAGATGCATTCTGGAAAAAATTTGCCGAAATACTTGGGGAGCATGTATTGGAACATAAGCCGATATTTGAAGACTTTTATGCAAATGATTTCCAAAAAGCAATTCAGTTTTGCTATCCTACAGAGCTTGCAAATGAAAGCGTAAAGTTATGTAAACGATTAGGATTTCGTACCATTTTAGCAACCAATCCGATATTTCCGGATATTGCGACGAGAAGCCGTATTAAATGGGCAGGACTTGATATTTCAGATTTTGAACTATATACGACTTATGAAAAAGAAACATCCTGTAAGCCGAATTTGGCATATTACCAATCGATTTTGGAAAGAATTGGATTAAAGGCAGAAGAGTGTGTTATGGTAGGTAATGATGTGGCAGAAGATATGATTGCATCAAAGCTTGGAATGAAGGTGTTCTTAATTACAGAATATATGCTGAACAAGAAAAACGAAGATTACAGCATGTATCCGCAAGGTGATTTTAAGCAGTTCATGGAATGGATTGCGCAAATAAATTAGGTAGTGATATGGGAAACCATATGATAGAATAACAAAACAAGGAGAATGAACATGGTAAAACACGTAATTTTATGGCAGCTTAAGGATGAACTTTCAGGAATGGAAATGGATCGTGTGAAAGCCGGTATCAAAGAAGGATTGGAAAGTTTACAGGGGAAAATTCCGGGATTAGTAGATATTAAGGTTAACATAACAGGATTATCCAGTTCTAATGCAGATTTGATGTTAGACTCTACATTTGAAGATGAAGCCGCGTTAAAGGGATATGCTGTGCACCCGGAGCATGTAGCGGTTGCAAACGGAAAAGTAAGACCTTATACAAAGACAAGATTATGTCTTGATTATGAAATCTAATATCTGATTCATTCCGATAAAAGATATTTTAGAAGAAATACAATCCGATTGGAGTAGAATAATTAAGTGGAATTTGAATTTTTGTATGCACTTCAACAACTCCATACACCACTGGTGGATAAGTTTATGATTTTTGTAACCACATTGGGGAATGGTGGAGTATTTTGGCTTGTTTTGGCGATTATTTTATTGTGCACAAAGAAAACAAGACGATGCGGCTGGTTGATATTAGTATCTATGGCGATTTGCTACCTGCTGGGAAATCTGGCACTCAAAAATATAGTGGGACGGGCAAGACCATGTCAGATAGATACAAGTATCTTATTAAAAATACCGATGCCGGGAGAGTATTCTTTTCCGTCCGGTCATACGCTTCATGCGTTTACAGCGGCAACGATGATATTTTTGCATCATAAAAAGGCAGGTGTGGCCTGTTTGATTTTGGCGGTATTGATTGCTTTTAGCAGAATGTATTTGTTTGTACATTTTCCAACAGATGTACTGGCAGGGATGTTACTGGGAATTATAGTAGCATATGCGGTATATAGAATATCGCTAAGGAAACGCAAAGCGGAGCAGAAGTTATAAAGAAATATAGAAAACAGAAAAGTCTCAACAGTATTTAAGCATAAACACTGTCGAGACTTTTTTAGTTGTTAGAATATCCTTTTAATATCTGGAATGTAACATCATTTGATACGGTCAATTCTTCTATTAATTCAATGCTGACATCAGGATAGTTTTCAGCATAAAAATCAATTAAATAGTCATAGCCGGTAGCTTCTGTTTTCATAAAAACAAAATAGACATTGTCTTCAAAAGCAGCTTTAGCGGCGTCAGTTTCTAAGATGCCTTGACGCTCAAATTTTTCGGCATACCATGGACTGTGAGGAACCCAGCTTCCCATAAATAAGAAATTGCCATATTCATCCCGGTGTCCT
>SVFS01000093.1 GCA_015056725.1 Lachnospiraceae bacterium
TCAAAGCTGCTGCCACATAATTTTTATGTTCAAACTCAAACTCATCCACGACAGCCATTTCTACTTTTGTACCATCTTGCGTAGTCACATAAAATGTTACATATTCTTGAAAGTCTTTATTTTCCATTATTTCCTCCTACTGCATCTTCCACGGATTCATACCCATAAAATTTCATCGTATTTGTGATAATCTCATACGCTACATTTTGTCCGTTTTGATAATGGCGTACAATGTAGCGTCCATAAAGCTCAAGCATTTTATCCGAATAGGTTCCGAGTTCACCGCGAAGATAGGTTTCGTAAGAGGTATTATACGGTCCATCCTCACTTGTGCGAATACTTCTGGCACTTTCTGCCAGATTCGGGTAAGTCTTTGCAAAACTTTCCATCCATTCCACCTGGATGCGGATAATTTCTTCCATAATCGTCCGCTTTTCTTCTGTGATGACAGGAAGTGTATGTGCAAATTCCTGATATTTCTGTGGTGCTGTCGACTCCATCATTCTTGCATACTTTTCTTCTATCAGGTTTCTTCCTTTTTGAATACTTAAAACAAAATCCGCAAGATACTGAAGCAACATATTTTCATCCCATGTTAAATACTGGCTCATACGCATTATTTTAAACGTATACCAGTCATTCTGACAGCCGGCTCTTCCGCCCTCATTCTGTACTTTATCAAATGCTTCAAACTCTGCTTTCGCAATCACCAGCGAAAGCTGCTCGATAATCTCCTTGTCTTTCTTTAAATCTGCACAGGTTGACAGGGCGTTACTTTTTATCATGATTTCTGCTACATTTGCATCCAGATATGCATCTGCATACCCTACAATCCCTAAGCTTTCCAAACGTTTTGCAAATCCTACTGCCAGTTCTTCCACCAAAGCCATCGCTTCTGTCAACTGCTTCTTATCCTTTAAGGAAAGCATACACAACTTCTCTAACGCGAGCGTTACTTCCGTATCGCTTATTCCTTTAAACAACCATTTATCATGTGGTGCATATGTTCTCTGCAAGAGATACCAAAGCTTCATGGCATGTTTTACACAATCTGCTTTTGCAAGCTGTGCCGCCACATACTGCCCTCTGTTCCACATACGTGACATATTATATTGTCCCGTTTGGGAAAACAGTGCGCTCTCCTGTGCAATTCTCCGATACCAGACTGCCTTTGTATAATAGGACAGCAATTGTTTCCGAATGTTTGTAAATATTCCCTCTTCGTCACGGAACACTTCACCGTTAGTAGCTGCTGCCAGACTGTACTCCGGTACAGCTGTCCAGAAAGCCGTTTTATTTATTCCAAGCTTTTCACTCACTCCAAGTAGTTCTTCATAAAAGCTGTCAATTATAAAAACTCCTTCACGTTCTTTTCCACGCAAGGTCATATTTCTTGTAATTCCAAGAAACGTTGCCGGAAGTTCTTCATAAGCCTTTTGTAATGCTTCTCCGATTTCGTCATAGGTTTCTTTTGTAAGCCACATCATAAAACGTGGTCCAAAATCATGGTCATGAGACAATTCATCATCATAGCCAAAGCAGTCTGAACCTTGACCTACAAGTCCTACTGCAATTTTATTTTCATACGCCGGAAATTTTTCGGCTATCATTTTTATGCCATAAGCTTCATAATATTGTCTGCATAATTCCAGTCCTGACACTTTGCCTGCTTGCATCTTCTCCTCGTCTGTCCTTTTCAACAGGATTTCTTTCTCATACGCCTGACGAATCTTCTCTAAATTGTCCGTAAGTCTTTCATACTGAAGATTATTCCGTCCCAGATATTTCGCCACACATTCTCTTGCTTTCTCAACCGTTTCTGCCGCTTTTTCATACAAGCCCTGTTTATAATAAAGGCTTCCCAGCGCAGAAAGTGCCGCACTATAATGTGCATCCTCCACATGCTGCTGCTCAAACATACGCACTGCAACCATCGCATGTTCCAGTGCTTCCTCATCTTCTTCCAGACTGATGCAGGTATTTGCCAAATTCGCATGCGTTACTGCAATTTCAAAAACAGTATTTTCATTCTCTTTACAGATAGCCAATGCCTTTAGCAATGCTTCCTTTGCTTGCTCATAGCTTTGAAGCTCCTGATAGGCAAGACTCAGGTTATTATACAAATTTGCAAAATACATATCATCTCTTGCAAGTTCCTTCTCATAAATTGCAAATACCTGATTATATAATTCAAGCGAACGTTCCGCTTTGCCTGCCGCACGATATGCATTTGCCGCATTCAGCAATGTAGTTGCGAACGCTACGCTTCCCGATAGTCCCATTTCTTTTGCCAGTTCAATTGCCAACTCCGCACATTCTATGGATTTTGCATAGTTACCGATCTCTCTGTAAAAGCCCATAGATTCATTATAAAGAATAAGCAGAGCATCCCTCTGCTCTGCTTTTTTTGCTTCATCATACTTTTCTTCAAAAAAAGACGGGATTTTTTCTATTTTCTGCTCCTGTATGAAACAATCCAGTTCCTCTAAAACCTTCTGAATATCCATTCTGTACCTCTTTTATGGCTTTGAAAATAATCTGTTCATGCTCTTCCAAAAAACAGTATCCTCCTTTAAAAGGGTTATTGTCATTTTGGAGATATCATTTGTCATGGCATTTATATTTTTATATGTTCCGACATTATACTTTTCTACAAACATATCTTTTGCCATCCGCATGATACTTTGTAGTTTGTCCCCATAATTTTCCGGCAAGTCGATGCCAAGCGGCTCATCCCCATGAAAAATATTTCTTACCTGCCATCTGTTTTCATGGACCTGTGCCATCATGGAAATTGCCTGCCCTGCTTTTTCAAAAGCTGCATCCATATATTCCATATCTTCCGCAAGCTCTACTTTATGAAACACAAAATTTCCGCTTTCTGTCGTTTCCCCATAATTTTGTACATATACATCACGACTTCCGTCTGCATGTGCTTTTACTAATGCATCATACTGTAACGCATACGCCTTCATCCATGAGGTAACTACATCCTGCAAATTAGTAACCGCATCTTCTTCGGTTTCTGTATTGAGAAATCCGTAACGGCTATCACGGATTTTTTCAAAATGAGAATATACCGGGTCCATTTGCACTTTCGGCAAAATTTCTTTTAATTCCATTAATTCCTGAAAGTTGACCGCACCTGAATCCGGCATTTCCTGTACTGCTTTACGCAAATACTGTATTTTTTCTACTGATGACAAGCCTTCTTCCGACAAATCAACCTTTACTGTTTCTGTATCAATTTTCCCGAGCTTTACCTGTTTTCCCTGAAATTCCGGAAAAACCTCAGCAACCGTTTTCATCTCTTCCTGCTGTAAAAGCTTTACATTTTCTCCAAAGAAAAAAGAATTCGTATTATCTATCCTCATACATGTTTTTCCTTCTTTTGATTCCGCATCTTTACATCATCTTTAAGCAATGAATATATCGTAGAAGTAAGCGGAATAAACACAAGCATCCCTGCCACACCAAATAAACTGCCGCCAACGCTGACCGCCATCAATACCCATATGGACGGAAGTCCCACGGAATTACCTACCACCTTCGGATAAATCAGATTGCCTTCTATCTGCTGTAAAATCAGAAACATTACGATAAACCAAAGTGCTTTTGTAGGATCCACCAACAAAATCATAAAGGCGCCGATTCCGCAGCCGATAAAAGCACCTACAATTGGTATTAATGCCGTAAATGCAATCAAAGTACCTACCATTACCGCGTATGGCATTCCGAAAATGGTCATTGCAATCACAAAAAGTACTCCAAGAATAACCGCTTCCAGACATTGTCCGCAAATAAAACTTGAAAAATTCGTATACAGACGGCACAAAACTTCTTTTGTATATGCATATACTTTCTTAGGCAGATACGCTTTCAAAAGCTGTGTCCCCTGTTTTCCCAGTTTTTCTTTTTGCGAAAGGATATAAAGTGCAAACACAAACGCAATGAAACCATTTGCAATTCCGCTAAGAATACTTCCCGCCACATGAACCGTCGAGGTCACTACATTCTGCAGTCCGCTGGACAAAATGCTTCCTGTCTTTTCTGTTATTTCGGACCAATCAATTTTAACATTTTCAAGCTGTTCCAGCTCTTTTAATAAATCAGGATTGTCCTGCAACAGCTTTTCCAACTGACTAAGCGTCCTGTTCATAAATACCGGTATTCTCTCACTCAAGGACACAATGGTATCCTTAAGCTGCGGCACTACCGCAAGCACGACAAGTCCCAGTATTGCCACGACAAATAAAATGGATAATATCATGCTGACCGGACGTTTTAATTTATCCGCCCATTTTCCATTCCATTTCTTAAACCATTTCTTTTCAATCCTGTTCATCGGTAAATTCAGTATGAAAGCAATCACACCACCTATGATGAACGGTGAAAAGATAGAAATCACTGTTTTTGCGCCCATTACAATATTACTGCTGTATATTACCAGTAAAATAACCAGTGCGGTATATGCAATCAGTAAACATATCTGTTTTAACTTCGCCTTATCAAATCCCATGCTTACTCCCTTTTCCATCTTATAAATCGTCTTATTATGCTCGTATTTTAACAGTTCTATATAAGCTGCAGATGCTTCAATCCATGATATATTCCGTCATGGAACATATCCTCTGTAATATAGTCTGCCCGTTCCAGCAGCTTAGGCGATGCATTTCCCATCGCAACTTTTGTCTCTATTACATCAAACATCGCCAAATCATTATTGCTATCGCCAAAGCAAACCGTCTGTTTCGGTTCAAATCCAAGAACACCACACGTAAGTGCAATTGCAAAGCCTTTTGTAAAACCCTTTAGGACATATTCTATCGTTCCGCTTGCCATTCCTTCATCATGCTTTACATAATCGTAGTATGGCTCCAGTTCTTTGGATGCCTGAAGATAATCTGCTCCGGGCATAATCTTTGCACTGATCTTGGCGATATGGAGATTATCCTCATTTCCCTTAATAGAACGATATTTTTCACCTAGCTGCTCGGTAATTAAACTCGCAAACCAATCTACCTCATTTGTATAGTCGTCATCATAGTACATATGATTTGTGCCTTCCATTACAGGAATCATACCGTTTCTACGCAGAATTTCTACGGACTTTGCGGCTACTTCTGTTGTTACCTCTTTATCCAGAAGCGTTTTCCCTCGATATTCCATATATGCTCCACCATTAGCAATGATACCTGTAAATGCCATGTTCTTTACCTCCTCCGGAAGAAATGCATACGCTCTTCCGGTACAGATAAATGCCTCATGACCATTTTGTACAAGCGCTTCTATTGCCCGCTTTGCACTCTCCGGCACACCCTTCTTAATGTCTAAAATCGTACCATCCGCATCAAAAAAAACAATTTTTTTCATAGCACCTGCTCATCATCATAAAAATTTCCCCCGGTAAGAATTCTTACCGGGGAATACTATCTTTTACAGTAAATACGTCGGCAATTCGCAATATATTCTGCTGGCTGCCTGGAATTTCATCTCATGAATGGAATCCGGACTAATTACAGAAGCTGCTACTACCGGAGTTTTCTTTTCGGTCGTTTTCTTTGCAGGGGCTTTTTTTGCTGCCGGTGCTTTTGTAGCCACCGCTGCCTTTTTAGCAGTTGTCGTCTTTTTAGCAGCCGGTTTTGCCGGTGCTTTTGCAATTTCTTTGACTGCTGTTTTCGTAACTTCTTTTACAGTCTCTGCTGCCTTTACATCATTTGCTTTTGCTGCTCTTTGTAAGCTTCCTTTACCTACTGACATAATGTTTCAACCTCCTTAGCCAATTCCATATACTCTTTGGCACTTCTGCTTGCTTTTTTATACACAAGTACCGGTTTTGAATTATCCTGTGACCATTCTATAGAACTATCCACATGAATATGTGCTTTAAACACTTTCATATCTTCCAGTTCCTGTAATGTTTCCAATGTCTGTTTGAAATAATTTTTTCTCTCATCCACCTTAGTAATCGCAATCCCCATAATCTGTAAATCCGGTGCAATTTCAGAAGTGGTATTTAAAAATTCAAACATATTAGCAAGTCCGAACAGCCCCCATGGACTGGCTTCTACCGGAATAATCATCCAATCACTTGCACATAAAATATTCATAACCCATCCGCCAAGCGTCGGTGGTGCGTCAATCAAAATATAGTCATATGTTTCTGCTTCTTTAATGGATTTCAGCGCTTTCTTTAAAATAAATTCCCGCTGCCATTTTGCAAACAGTTCATATTCCATAGAACTCATCAGCGTGGAAGATGGAATAATATCTAAATTCTCATACGGTGTCGGTACAATAAAATCCTTCAAATCCTTTTGCTCCCGAATCGCATAATATAAATTCCTGTCACTCTGTGCCATTTCCAGCACTTTATCCTCTTCAAAAAACGACAAGGAAAGATTAAGCTGCATATCCCCGTCTATTAACAGGACTTTATGTCCAAAGGATGCCAGCGCATATCCTATATTTGCACAGGATGTAGACTTACCGCTTCCACCTTTATTATTACAAAAACAAATCGTCTTGGTCTTTGACATGTTTCCCCCTCACTTTTATGTCGGATTGCCTATATTTCAAAGTTTTTCTATGTTTTATTATACAAAAAAACCTGCTATGAAACAACCTTATTCCATCTTTGCATGTCAAAATCTCCCTGTTATTTTTTTTAAAGATTTTCTTTATGATTTCTTAATAAACCTTCTATCTTTATTTTAGAAACTCGCCACACTTTTGTCACATTTATGCTTTATGATAAAAACATAGAACAGAGACATAAAGGCTTGGACGAAAATTCCCCTCCTCTGAAAAGCTTCTCTGATTCTAAATATACTTTTCATATCTCCCCTTGTTTTACATGGGTGCGTAAGCACTACAAAAAACAGCCCCTTCCCCAGGGGCTGTTTTTT
>SVFS01000011.1 GCA_015056725.1 Lachnospiraceae bacterium
ATTACTGTATATCCTGGTGAAGATGAACTTCTTGCATTAACTCAGGGTGCACTCCGTGTTCTCAGAGGCGAAGAAGAAGCTTCTATCTACGAATAAAATATTCTATAGAATGTCAAAAACCGGAGACCAATTGTCTCCGGTTTTTTATTATCCATTTACTCTCTCATATGTTTCTGCAAAAATATTCTGCTCAATAATATACACATCATGGAGATCATCCTTGCGAACCGCAAGATAATCCCCTTCTTTTCCGAGCATATATTTTTCTTCATCCCAAGGAGTAAACACCTTTACTCTGTGATCAAGCTGCTTTACATAAATATAACTTTCTCCCGTTGAGAAACATGCTTTTGCATGCGGTATTAAAGAAATATTATTTCCTTCTTTATTATCCCTGATGATTGGCTTATATTCTCCTTTAAACTGATACGGTGTATTCAGGCGCTTATATCCCATTTCAAATTTGTCTTTCATAATCGGATATACTTCACCCTTGATGCCAATCATGATATAAATATCATTCCGGATTTCCACATCCAAATCGCCTTCTAAGGTACGAACAAGCGCATTAGCGCCCTTAGGCATAACTTCTGTTGCCTCGACGTAACCAAGAGTAAGCGATTTCTTTTTGTACAGCTCCATCCCGCTTAGGTCTGCTTGATAATCATCCGTGTCAATAATCTCGATATCATCAAAATAGTCTGTCATTCTGTAAATCAAAAGTTTTTCTATCCCTTCCGTTGTTTTCGGATATCCTTTTCGTTCACACTCCGGAAGTATCAGTTCCTGCTGAATAAAGCCACCCGCTTTTTCCAAATGTCCGCCGCCGGAGCCAATTCCTTTGGTAATAAACTCCGCCAGTTCACTAGCCTTCACTTCTTTCACACAGCTTCTTACCGAAATTTTCACACCAAACGGAAGTACACTGAATACGAGACACGTATCCACCGCATCTACCTCCAGCATCAAATCACTAATCATTCCCAAAATATTAGGATCACATGGTGCCGCCTCCACAACAGCATAACGATAAGTCTCGTTATACGCATAATTCAGCAGCGCGTTGCCGGCAATTTCCATTTCCTGTAAAGACAGATTCGCATTCCGAAATCTTGTAATTGTACTGCGCTCAACAATGGCATCATCCCGCATATCCTTATCAAGCGGATGCGAAATTTCGGTAAAATTGTTTGTATCTGTCATCAGTCCATAATACAGTGCTGTTGCAAGCTTTTTATTATAATTAAAATCAATGCCTTCCGCCAGGAGTAATTCTCTGACAACTGTAGAGCAGGCTCCGAGATTACCTCTGACCTCATTTAGCTGGGGCAATTCGCCTCCTATCTGATGGTGATCAATTACCGCAACTTCTTTTGCCTCAAATCTTGTTACATTTCCCTGTCCGTATTGGCAATCTACTGTTATTAACAGTTCCGGTTCCTCCATAGAATCAACATATTCAATCGGTATTTCCAATTCGCTTATCATCAGTACTAAATTGCTCTTTTGAATTTTGTACTGTCCGCCGTAAACAAACCGTACTTTCTTACCCCTCTCCTGAAAATACAAATATACTCCAAATCCGCTTGCCAGTGCATCCGCATCCGGATTGTCGTGGCATTGTATTACAATATTGTCATATTCCATCAATTCTTCTAGTCTCATAAATCTCCCTCGTTGTCCATAGCATATCGGATACGTTCTTCTCTTGTCAGACGTGCATCACCAAACTGCTCTTTCGCTTCTTTGCAAAGCTGTTCCAATGTCATATACGGAAAACGATATAACGTCTTACTATATTTCATATAGATGGCATCTCTCGATGGCATATAGCATGCACCATCCATTTCTTCTACAATCGGTTGATAGCTCTTTGTATCCATTAAAAGCAGTTCACCGCTTGTTAAAACCGCAAGTACCGACTGCTGTTCATGGTAAAAAGTTCTGCTAATACTATTATTCATCGTCATCGCAATATAAGCAAAGTCCTTCTTTTCTATATCATAAATGCGAATATAATAATCATCACCTTGCAATAACAACTTCGTATCGTTCTCAATAAATCCGATAAAACTCCGGTAAACACCCGCATAAGGTACTTCTGCAACTGTTTCCAATTTTTCCAAATCAAATATTCGCAGCATATAATCTTTACAGCTTACTGCAAAATAACGTCCATCTGACGAAAGTGCCATGCCCTTTTTATTATCAGAGCTTGTAATCATTTGATATTTTTCACGGTCTGCTGCGCGCTCATCTGTTTCCTGATCTTTATCTATCCGTATTTCTACTTCTGCATATTCATCTTCTTTATATAGTTTATCCTGAAACAGCGTCGTTGCCTCTCCTGTAGCAGCTTTAAGTTTTGTTAGTCCCACCTCTTTTTGATTTCCATAAATGCATTTACCATCTTCTGATAAAATACCTCCATAGAAATAACTCAGAAATTCACCATCATCCACTACTTTTTGTTTTTTCAAATCAACAACTGCATATTTTCTTGATTGATATGCTAAAAGGTACTTTCCATTTTTTGTCATATAGCAATCTGTCATATAGTCTTCTTCAAACAAAGAAAGTCTATTCTCTTTTCCTTTTGCTACATCATAAAAATAAACATACCCTTTTCCGTCAAAAATATAATATGTTTCTTGGCCAACAAAGCCGCCACTTGTAAGAATCCCGTTTCCCGAACAAGTCACACAGCCCATTTGCTGATCTGTAATAGCATCATAAAAATAAATATCTCTGGTATAGGAATCCACATAGGTTTCAACAGCATACATTTGCTCATCATCTGTATACCACACCTCACCTATCCTGTCCGAATATGTTTCCAGTTCTTCCATTCCATATCCGGTATGATATTTCATAATCGTAAGCTCGGATGAATATTTTTCCCGAATCGTAATCGTACTGTTTTTTATTTCTAACTGCGAAATATCCTTTCCCGTTTCAATGGCAGCACCACTATAATTCGTTCCGTTTGTTGTGTTTATAATGTGAAGCGTTCCCGCCGCATCCGAAATATATCCAAAGTAATCATCTTTCGCAACTGCTAAAGAACGTATTCCCGTCCCCGTATGCAATCGGCAAAGTTCCTCACCGGTTATTGCATCATACGAATATACACCATTGTCAATTGACATGATTATTTCAGGATTCATTTTATTAAGTGCATCACGATAGCTCCGGGACTTTAACTGTAAGCTTGCAGCTTCTGCTCCGAAATATAAATATTCATAATTTGCTCTCCACTCTTCTGCTCCTGTGGAACTATCAAGTTTCTGCAACACGCCTTTGCATACATCCTGCCCCGATAAAATCTCCGTAGAATCAGAAGAAGCCACTACAATATCACCATCCGGTGCAAATACAACTTCCTGTATATAATCCGCTTGTGTCACATAATCTTTCTGCTGCCTTTTCTGTAAATCGTATACTGTCACGTAACCTTCAGAGGCAGTATCCTTTATAATATTATGGGATATGGCGCATTTTTTGTCCTTCTCAGAATATTCTATTTCCATAGAAAAACTATACTCCAACCTGTTTGGAATCCTATGGAGTACATCTCCGGTACGGATATCATGTATACACACCAAATCGCCGGATTGGCAAATAAGGATTTCATCTTCAAAATTATATTGACATTCGGATAAAGACAATTCTCCTTCCGGAATTTTTTTCCAAAGTTCTTTTCCGCTGTGCGAAATGCAACGGATGGAATTATCCTCTACAACGATAAGTCTGTCTTCAAAAGGTATTGCCGCTATCACATTTTCAACATAACCATTTTCATCCAATGAAGGCAGTACCTGTAATAGTTTCTCACCGGTTTCCAAATCCCATACATAAATACTGTCGCTTTGATCTATGGACGCCAGTATGGTTCCCTCTTTATCATAGTAAAAATCACTTACCGGCAGGTCATGCTTCAGAACCCTATCCATTTTCATAATGTTTCCGGTATCGTAAGCATGTACTGCTTCTGTAAGAGCATACTGTGCAAGTGCCACATAAGGTCTGTCATCTTCTTCATTCGGTAATGCTTCCAATGCCACAAGTGCAGCTGCCTTCCTATCCCCTTCTTCTAAGAGTTCTATTGATTTATTTGCAAGATATTTTGACTGATTAATCTGTTTTTGTTCATAGTTCTGCCGAATCAGCATTGTATTGTATGCATTATAAATACCAAACAGTACGCCAAGGCATGCTACTACTGCTGTTATTGCAACAATCTTTTTTAATCTGCGTTCTCTGTGACGTTGCCGCAAATCATCATAGCTACAGCCAAGCAGTGGAGCCAGAATACGAAGCAATTCTTCTTTCAGTTTCTTTTCTGTCTCTTTTTTTGTTTTTCCACGGACATCTGCTGCCAGAGGTTCGACTGCTTTTCCATGTTCATCGCTTAATAAAATTTTAGGAAATGCCTCTGATGGTTCTCCTTCAATCAAAACAGCCAATACATGCTCTCTGTCATGAAGTTCTATAAACGTTTCTATTTCACGTTGCACCCATTCAGACTCCGGTGTACGTGGAGAACATATAACAATCAAATATTCCGATTCTTTCAAAGCACCAACAATATTATCTCCCAGGTCACTTCCTATCGGCAGTTCATCCTGATCACGAAATACTCTTTTAATAGACTTTTTTCCACTTTTCTTTCGGATTGCTCTTGGCACACGGAAAGTCTCTAAACTCTTATGTAATTTCTGGGCAAGAAACATATCTGCTTCTGCGTGTCTGTAACTAATAAATGCATCATAGCGCATCTAACATGCCTCCGTAACGTTTTTCTATATTTCTACTCCATGGCATAAGTGTCATAAGTAAATCCATTTCATCCATATGTAATACATCTAGCACTTCTCCCGTATTTTCAGGGATTTGCTCAGTCAGTTCTCTCATGTTGACTAACCCAGTCACTTTAATGACATTTGTGTCATTCTCTTTTATTGTAAGATAATTAATATCGATTTCTGTTGTTTCTTCCTTTATGCCACGTATGTCAGCCGAAACTGCCAACTCTTTCTTTCCTTGAATGATATTCATATAAACAGATAAGTCCTCTGTTATTTCTGCATCAAGTATTATCTGTACCTCGTCAGAATCTTGTGTTTCCTCTCTTCCTATTTCTTGGTCAATTATTTCTTTGTTGCCCAACAGCACTTTTGCATCAACATTCACTTGATCTGTTATCTCTTCTTCTCCCAGAAATTGCAGTTCCGCTTCTTCTGTTATGATATTTCCATATTCGAATTCTTCTGGGAATCTAAGAATACGGACATTCTTATTTTTATCAAGTGCAATTTCAAATGTACTACTCTCGTCTTTATCTTGTTTTCCCGACTCCTTTTCTCTGCTTCTTTCGTCTTCAAATGTAACAAGATATGTTCTTAGTTCTAACACCGACTCTTCAACAGTAATCGTTTCTTCCTTATCCGCCTTATCTACCTCATCAATTTCTTTATCTTCAAATATGTCCAGCAGCATTGTTTGAAGCCACACTTCATCCGGAATAGCTACATTATATGTTTCATATGGATATAACGATAATTCCATCGGTATTTTCACATCCAGATACTGGCTCAATTTCGATTCATTAAATTGCTTATCAATATGCTCCGTATTAAGCAAAATACTATCCGTTTCCGTGACTTCCGGCAAACACACCGCCAGCTCATCATGATACCCATAAACATCAGCAAGAAGCATTTTTATTCTTGATATACTTATATCTGTATGCAGATACATCTTCTTATCAGTCACATTGCGCTGGAAAACGCCGTCTGCTCCAATCGTTTTTCCATCCAATTCGGGTACATTGCTGATGTTCAAAGTATAATCCACATCTACATTACCTGCTGTCAGACGATTGATACGCTTTTCAATCCCTTCTCCCGTAAGTAATGCTTTCTCCGATTCTTCCAATTCTTCAAGCAGCTTTTCCAGTCCTTTTTCCACCGGATGAGTAACCTTTGCTTTTTTCTTTATCTCATTTACTATCCGATGACCTTCTTCCGTATCATCATTTTTAGGCACAAAAAATAGAATTGCAAGTATAGTTGCTATCGTAGCAAACCCAAATATACCACCAAAAAATAACTTTGTTTTTAAATCGTGCTTTTTTTGTTTAGTTTCCCAACGTCGTACGTTTTTCCCAACCTGTTTTCTCATTCCCCCATCCTCTCTTTATTGGGATATGCTTTTTTCATCAAAATAACTATACCATACATTTTCTTTTTGCACTATTACCATGTTCTCATCTTCTCATCATCTGTGCATGTAAGAAAAAAGTAGTAGTTTAAGCAAGATTCAAACCTGTAGGCAACTCAGTATTGATTAAAAGACGTCACAATAAAAGCATTCACAATTAAACCCACGGAGCAATCCGTGGGTATCAAAAAAAGTAGCTATGAAAAAATAATCACCGTTTACAATTAACGATATTTGCGCTATTACTATTGTCTTTTTATAATGCGACGATAAACTAATAAAAGTAACATTAAGAAACGCGAATAGCAAAGAATGTTAAACATAATTAAACTTCAATTGCCCACTTACTTAACTTTAATATAATGTAATGTCTTTTATAGCGCATTCATTGATAGTTCCATTCATAGTAATATAACCATTATTTTGAATGACGAGCTTTGTAGTGGTTATATCAGTTAAGTCTATAACAATACGTTGCCATTTGTCATCTTGATTTTCACTTTTCTGGAAATTAATGTGTTCATAAATAATATGCTCATTTTCATCATATATTTCCAAATCGTATTCTTCATTAGTGTTCTCTAAATAAAAAACTAAATAATCATACATGTTCGCATTTTCTATCACTATATTCGTGTTTAATGTTTCGCCACTAATTATTTCCATCGGCACAATCCCTGTAAGTTCCTCGTTTAGAAGTGCCGCAGCATAGATATCCTGGTCATAGTCTTCTTGTAATTCAAGGAGACTATAATCAAAAGAGCTATAAAACATCAGTTCTTCAGATAAGTATTCTTCGTAATTGTCTTTTGTTAATTGATACATTCCTTCATGCATCCATTTTAAAATAAGACTATTTATCCACTCTCCATAATGTGTATAATCCGCATAGTAATTTAAATCAGTTATAATGTCTGTTCGATTATTGAAGGAAAACAAATGTATATTGTCATATTCCAATAGTAACTCAATGACACATTGTTCTGCTTCAATCTGCTTATACATTGAAGAATCTTTTATAGTTTCCCACCAGCTCGCGATACTATATGGTGAAAAGAAGTAATAAAAATCAACATCAGGATATTTCTCAACTAATGAGGTTACGTTTTCCCGAATATTTTTCTCAATTATATCTCTTTCCTCAT
Organism: Lachnospiraceae bacterium; assembly: GCA_015056725.1. Lineage (GTDB taxonomy): Bacteria > Bacillota > Clostridia > Lachnospirales > Lachnospiraceae > 1XD8-76. Next base: position 7,368 of record SVFS01000011.1, read on the forward strand.
TCGACAAATGTTCGATTGGCACGTTTTCTGTATCGGATACTATTTCATCAATTCCGTCCGGCAATATAGTATTTTTTCCGAAAGTCCTTTCTTGTTGCCAGTTATCGTATTCATCAAAAGATGTAATTCCGGGCAAAAAACCGTCCTGCTTTGTTTCTGAAATCATGGGAATAATTCTATTCAATAGTACATCCTTATTAAACAGATATTTCACATCATTGAATGGATTTTTATCATAAAGGTATGTCGGATAAGTTCCCGTATCATATCGCAAATTGCCATTGATTTCAAAACACTCTAAGGGATCAATAGCTCTGACAATTGTTTTCATATTCGGATTACGTTCCAATGCAATAGCAAGATTATCATTGATTTCTTTATATGTCCCCGCTTGATATGACACCTTGATAGATTTGACCCCAAACAAATCATCAAACTCTGTTGTTTTAAAATTGTTTGTCATTGACGTGCCTGTAATTATAGCATCATAGTCAAAATGTTTTGTAATTCCGTCGTTTTGATACCTGGCATTATTTAGCGAATAATAATATTTTTCAATGTTAGGTTTATGGAAATGCATATAGGGATCAATTTTATAAACGCCATATCCTATAACGCCTAAAAACAATGCTACTATAGCAAGCCATTCGATTATCAAAAATTTTGGCTTCATATTTCATTTTCTCCTAAAATCCAAAATATACAAATACTGATTCGCTACCGAGACTCAAAAAAGCCCAAACGAATAATATCGCAGCAAAGAACATTTCTATGTAAGAATTTTTCTTTATACGTTTATAATTATTTTCCGGTATCAAGCATATTACATAAGCAATCAGCACAAATGCCATCAGCCAAAAACCATGTACTTTTTCAGACACAGCGTTTATAAAATAGAATTTATTGCACAAAAAACCAATTTCATCAATTTTAAATATGCTAATTAGCTCACTACTTATATTCAAATCTGTAAAGAATAGTATTTTTTTGATCATAAGAACCCACTGCTGAATCGTTTGAGCCCTAAATAGCAACCACAGAAGATTTATAATACCAAAAGTTAAAAACCATCTGACCGGTTCAAAAACTTTCTTTTCAACTTTTTCAAATATTCGATCAAAAACACTAAATAAGCCGTGCAATACTCCCCATAAAATAAATGTCCAATTAGCCCCGTGCCAAATACCACTAATCACAAATACCACAAGTGTATTGATACAGGTTCTGACAACACCTTTCCTGCTCCCGCCAAGAGGAATATACACATTTCTTGTTAAAAAATTGGTCAAGGAAATATGCCATCGTTTCCAAAAATCACGAATAGACATAGCTTTGTACGGAGAATCAAAGTTTATTGGCAACATGATATTAAATATTAGAGATGCTCCTGTAGCCATATCGCAATATCCACTGAAATCAAAATAGATTTCAAATGTATAAAAAAGCATAACAAGTAAAATGTCCATGGAAGAAGCCGTATCAACATGGATAATCCCCCAGTCCACCGCTTTTGCAAAAGTATCTGCCAAAAGCAATTTCTTAAATAAGCCCAGACTGAAAATTTTTAAACCATTAGATACATTTTCCCAATCAACCTTCTTTCGTCTCACGTCATTAATTTGTTGTGAAAAATCAAGTGGATCCATGAGTGGTCCCATAAGAATTTTAGGGAAATATAAAATATAGGCAAAATAATCAATAATATTTAATCCCAACGTACCATTATAGATAGAAATACAATACGATATTTGCTGAAATGTAAAAAAACTTATACCAATAGGCAATACAATATCTTTAAGCTGAAAATCTTTTGAAAAACATTGGTTGAAATTTGTAATAAGAAAATTTGTATATTTGTAATATATTAGTAAACAGATATTTATAAGGACAGGCAATACAAAAAAGAACTTCTTTTTCATATCGAAACGCTTCATCAGGGAAGAGAAGAAATAATTTATAAAACAGCTTACTATTAAAATTTTGGCTACAGAAATATCCGTGTATGCATAAAAAATAAAACTTGCAACAATAATTACAAATTTCCCCATTTTTATACTTCGATAATTAGATAAAAAATATAACAAAGCTGTTATTGGTAGAAAAGCCAATACAAATACGTATGAGTTAAATTGCATTGCCTGTTACTCCTTTATACAAACATAATAATTGGACATAGCCACTCTCTAAATATAGCAAAAAACAAATTGCCACGCAATAAATTTTCATAGCTCATAGCTTCTTCTTGCGCGCCCATTCACAATAGTGGCAATTCTGCGGACTCAAAAACACCCTCCTTACCGGCTATCCGGTAAAGAGGGTATATCTTTTATCTATCTATGGAATCTTATAACCTCATAAGGTAAATTCCATCCTAAATAGAAACTTATTTGTTTGCAATAGCTGCCTTAATCTGTTCTGTTAATAATGGAACAACTTTGTTAAGGTCACCTACGATACCGTAATCAGCTACATCGAAGATTGGAGCATCTTCATCTTTGTTGATAGCAACGATAATGTCAGATTCTTCCATACCTGCAACGTGCTGGATTGCTCCGGAAATACCGATAGCGAAGTATACGTTAGGACGAACTGTCTTACCTGTCTGTCCAACCTGTAAATCTCTTACTTTCCAGCCGGAATCTACAACTGCACGAGAGCAGCTTACTGTACCGCCAAGTACTGCAGCGAGGTCTTCAAGAATCTTGAAGTTTTCAGCACTACCTACACCACGGCCACCGGATACAAGAATCTTAGCATCCATAATATCAACTGTATCTGTAACAGCTTTTACTACTTCTTTGATAGTTACATATTTGTTGTTAACTTCAAAGCCTGGGTTGTAGTTAATAACTTCTGCTTTAGCACCTTTGATTGGCTCGATTTTCTGCATAACACCTGGACGAACTGTAGCCATCTGAGGACGTGTATTAGGACAAGCGATAGTAGCGATTGTGTTACCACCAAATGCAGGACGAGTCATCAGTAACTGGTTGTGTTTCTGTTCATCTTCTTTGCCTGGGATTGCTACTAATGGGAAATCACCGATTTCAAGTACTGTACAGTCAGCTGTAAGACCTGTAGCAACTCTTGCAGATACTGTAGGACCTAAATCTCTACCGATTGCTGTAGCACCTACTAACATGATGTCTGGTTTGTATTCATTGATTACAGAAGAAAGAGCATGTGCGTATGGCTCTGTTCTGTATGTTTCTAATTCCGGATCATCTACTACGATAACTTTATCAGCACCGTATTCAGCTAAAGAATCAACTAAGTCGCCTACGTTAGAACCAAGAAGTACAGCTGTAACATCTGTATTTAATGGTGCTGCTAATTCTTTTGCTTTACCAAGTAATTCATATGCAATGCCGCTGATTACGTTATCAACCTGCTGTGCATATACATATACGCCTTTATATTCTTGTAAACTCATCTTATTCACCACCTTCTAATTAAATAACATGTTTTTCTAATAATTTGCCAACGATGTATGCTGCTGCATCTTCTGGAGAATCTGGAGTAACTTTTTCACCAGCACCTTTACGAACTTTGTCGGATGCTTTAGCAATCTTTGTTGGTGAACCAGCAAGACCCAAGTTGCAATCTTCAACATCTTTAAGGTCTGCTCTGCCCCATGTAGTAATTTCAGCTTTGCAAGCATCAAAAATTCCACCTGGAGTCATGTAACGTGGATCATTTAATTCAGAAAGTGCTGTTACGAGACATGGCATCTGAGCTTCTAATACATGGTATCTGTCATCATACTGTCTCTGTACAACTACTTTGTCACCATCAACTTTGATATCCTGTGCATAAGAAATTACAGGAATATTTAAGTGTTCAGCAATCTGAGGACCAACCTGAGCTGTATCACCGTCGATAGCCTGACGACCTGTGATGATTAAGTCGTATTCAAGGTTTCTGATTGCACCAGCAAGAGTTGTAGATGTTGCCCATGTGTCAGCACCACCAAGAACTCTGTCTGTTACGAGAACTGCTTTGTCAGCGCCCATAGCGAGAGCTTCACGTAATACATCTGTAGCCTTTGGAAGACCCATTGTGATTACTGTTACTTCTGCACCATACTGATCTTTTAATCTAAGAGCTGCTTCAAGACCTGCTTTGTCATCTGGATTCATGATTGCAAGCATTGCTGCTCTGTCAAGTGTACCGTCTGGGTTGAATTTAACGCCACCCTTTGTATCAGGTACCTGTTTAATACAAACAACGATTTTCATTGTGTTAATCTCCTTATTTTATTCTTAATCCTGACATTTATTGAGCACTTGCTATCCTAATTTGCTTCGCAAAAGCAAGTGCGTAGGTCACGATTGCTTTGCAATCCTGACATTTATTTCAATAAAGAACCACTGATAACCATACGCTGTACTTCACTTGTACCTTCGTAGATTTCAGTAATCTTAGCATCACGCATCATACGTTCTACATCGTATTCTCTGATGTAACCGTAACCACCGTGTAACTGAACACACTTAGTAGTAACTTCCATAGCTACTTCTGCAGCATATAATTTAGCCATAGCTGCTTCTGTAGAATATACTTTCTGAGTAGCTTTAGCCATAGCTGCTTTGTAAACTAAAAGCTGTGCAGCCTGTACTTTAGTAGCCATGTCAGCAAGCTGGAACTGTGTATTCTGGAACTGAGCGATAGATCTGCCAAACTGTTTTCTTTCTTTTACATAGTTGATTGTTGTTTCTAAAGCACCTTCTGCGATACCAAGAGCCTGAGCAGCGATACCGATACGACCACCATCAAGTGTATGCATAGCGATAGCGAAACCTTTACCCTTCTGACCGAGTAAGTTTTCCTTTGGAATTCTACAATCTGTGAAGATTAATTCATATGTAGAGGAACCGCGGATACCCATTTTCTTTTCTTTTGTACCAAAAGTAAAGCCTGGTGTTCCTTTTTCTACGATGAAAGCAGAGATTTCTTTCTGAATTCTGCCGCGTTTTTCAACTTTGCCTGTTACAGCGATAACGATATAAATGTCAGCTTCTTTACCGTTTGTGATGAAGCATTTGCTTCCGTTAAGAACCCATTCGTCACCATCTAAAACAGCTTTTGTCTGCTGTCCCTGAGCATCTGTACCAGCACCCGGTTCTGTTAAACCGAAAGCACCTAATTTTTCACCTTTTGCAAGTGGAACAACGTATTTCTGTTTCTGTTCTTCTGTACCATATGTCATGATTGGGTCTACACAAAGAGATGTATGTGCAGATACGATAACACCTGTAGTACCACAAACTTTAGATAATTCTTCAACACACATAGCGTATGTTAAAGGATCACAACCCTGTCCGCCATATTCCTTTGGAACAGGAATGCCAAGGAAACCGCATTTAGCCATTTTCTCAACTGTTTCTCTAGGGAATACTTCTGTTTCGTCAACCTCCTGAGCAAGAGGTTTTACTTCGTTTTCAGCGAAATCTTTGAAAAGCTGTCTCGCCATCTCATGTTCTTTAGCTAATGTAAAATCCATGATTAAATTCCTCCATTAAAAATAATATTATTTGCTGTAATCAAAGAAACCGATTCCAGTCTTTCTACCAAGTTTCTTTTCTTCTACCATCTGTTTAAGAAGTGGCTGTGGAGCATACTTCTCATCTTTTGTTTCATTGTAAAGAACTTCCATAATTGCAAGACAGATATCTAAACCAATTAAATCACCTAAGTGAAGAGGTCCCATTGGATGAGATGCACCGAGCTGCATAGCGATATCGATGTCTTCTGCAGAAGCTGTACCAGCTGCAAGAACGCCGATTGCTTCGTTAATCATTGGGATAAGAATTCTGTTTACTACGAAACCTGGAGCTTCTTTTACTTCTACAGGAGTTTTGCCGATTTCTACGGAGATAGCTTTTACTTTGTCTACCATTTCCTGTGGTGTGTTTTCACCTTTGATAACTTCTACAAGTTTCATTCTGTCTGCCGGGTTGAAGAAGTGCATACCAATCATTGGTCTGTCAAGTCCTTCACCAATCTTTGTGATAGATAAAGAAGATGTGTTAGAAGCAAACATACAATCTTTCTTTACGATACCCATTAATTCTTTGAAGATAGCCTGTTTGATTTCAAGTTTTTCAAGAGCTACTTCTACGATTAAATCACAGTCTGCACAGATATTGTTTAAACCTGTTGTGATTTTTCCCATAATTTCATCAGCTTTTTCCTGAGAAATTTTTTCTTTGCTCACAAGGAAATTCATGTTTTTCTGAATTCTTGCTTTTCCGCCTTCAGCGAATTCTTCTTTAATGTCGCAAAGACATACTTCATAACCATCTGTCATAGCAAATGCCTGAGCAATACCGGCACCCATTGTGCCTGCACCAATAATACCAACTTTCATTGTGTTGTCCTCCTATATAATATATCTTGTCACGGTTACCTTACAATCCTGACATTAATTAACAGTTTTTAAATGGTTCTTTTACTTTTTCTTTGTTTTTGTCAAGGAAAAATGCCATACCGTATTTCTGGTCTTCTGTTTCGAAGCAGTCACCGAATAATTTTTCTTCGATTACAAGAGCTTCATCCATAGTTACATCAAGACCATCGTTGATAGCTTTCTTGCAGTTACGAACAGCGATTGGAGCATTCTTAGCGATGCCGTTAGCCATTTTTTCTGCCTGAGCTAATAATTCTTCCTGTGGATATACAGCGTTTACAAGACCGATTCTGTAAGCTTCATCAGCTTTGATGTTTCTAGCTGTATAAATAAGCTGTTTAGCCATACCAGGGCTTACAAGACGCGCAAGTCTCTGTGTGCCACCGAAACCAGGTGTAATTCCAAGACCTACTTCCGGCTGACCAAATACTGCATTTTCAGAACAGATTCGGATATCACAGCTCATAGAGATTTCACAGCCGCCGCCAAGAGCAAAGCCGTTGATTGCTGCGATTACAGGGATAGGGAATGTTTCTAACTTACGGAAAACGTCATTACCTTTCTTACCGAAAGCTTCGCCTTCTGCTTTTGTTAAGTTGCTCATTTCTCCGATATCAGCGCCTGCTACGAAGGATTTTTCGCCTGCACCTGTTAAGATTAAGCATCTAACTACATCTAAATCTACAGAATCTAATACTTCATTTAATTCATCAAGTACTGTAGAATTAAGAGCATTTAATGCCTTTGGACGGTTGATTGTAATAATACCAATCTGATTTTTCTGTTCGAATAAAACAAATTCCATCTTTTTTCTCCTTTATATTTTGTTGCTATTACGACAAATTACGGAAGTCTGCCCGAAAGCAGACTCCCGTCTTTTTTTAATTAACATAGAAAGATTATAAAGCTTACGCTTAGTCTCTTTCAACGATAGTAGTACATCCCATACCACCACCGATACACAGTGTAGCAAGACCCTTCTTAGCGTCTCTCTTCTGCATTTCGTGGAGAAGTGTTACGAGGATACGGCAACCGGAAGCACCTACCGGATGTCCGAGTGCGATTGCACCACCATTTACATTTAATTTTTCAGGATTAAATCCAAGATCTCTTGCTACTGCTAAAGACTGTGTAGCGAAAGCTTCGTTTGCTTCAATTAAATCCATATCATCAATTGTTAAACCAGCTTTTGCAAGAGCTTTCTTTGTTGAAGCAACAGGACCTACACCCATGATAGAAGGATCAACACCACCAAGAGCACCTGTTACGAATGTAGCCATAGGTGTAACACCTAATTCTTTTGCTTTTTCTTCGCTCATAACAACGATTGCTGCAGCACCATCATTGATACCACTTGCATTACCTGCTGTTACTACGCCGCCTTCTTTTTTGCCGGAGCAGCATTTTAATGCGCTAAGGCTTTCTGCTGTAACGCCTGCACGTGGACCTTCGTCTGTAACGAAATCAACAATCTGTTTTTTAACCTTAACAGGAACAGGAACGATTTCATCTGCGAATTTGCCTTCTGCCATAGCTTTTTCACATTTCTGCTGGCTGCTTGCTGCAAATGCATCTAATTCTTCTCTTGTGAGGTTCCATTGTTCAGCTACGTTTTCAGCTGTAATCATCATATGGTACTGGTTGAATGCATCCCATAACGCATCGTTAACCATTGTATCTACTAATGTACCATTGTTCATTCTATAACCAAAACGGCCATTCATCATAGCGTATGGAGCCATAGACATGTTTTCCATACCACCTGCTACAACGATATCAGCATCGCCTGCCTGAATCATCTGTGCAGCCATGTTTACACAGTTAAGACCGGAACCACATACAACGTTTACAGTAACCGCAGGTGTTTCAATTGGTAAACCGGCTTTGATAGAAGCCTGACGAGCTACATTCTGTCCAAGACCAGCCTGGATTACACAACCCATATATACGTGGTCAACTGCTTCTGCAGGTACACCTGCTCTTTTAATTGCTTCTTTAATAACGATAGAACCAAGTTCTGCTGCCGGAGTATTGCTTAATGCTCCACCCATTTTACCGATTGCAGTACGGCATGCGCCTGCTAATACAACTTTCTTTGCCATTATTCTTCCTCCAATTTTAAATTCACATCATGTAACATCTGAAAACCGCCATTTCTAAGCATTTTTTACGCTTTAAAATGATTGTTATTTTTTTGTCACATTCATCCTTTCCATTTTATCATAGCGCATATATTTTTGCAACGGTAATAGTTTTGTAAAAACCCCAAATTTTGACAGGGTAAATTGGAGAAATATGGTAAATTTTACAATTCAGGTTCCATGAGTCCGTAAGTATTGCCTTTTCTCTTATAAACTACATTTACCTGGTCTGTTTCTGCATTTAAAAATACATAAAAGTCATGTCCCAGAAGTTCCATCTGAATGCATGCATCTTCCGGATACATCGGTTTAATATCAAACTGTTTTGTTCTGACAATTTTGATTTCTTCCTCTTCTTCCACTTCTCTTTCGATAAATGCCTGACTGAAAGAAACCGCATTCTGTTTCTTATCTACCAGTTTGTTCTTATACTTTTTAAGTTGTCTTTCAATGATTTCCTGTACCAAATCAATAGAAACATACATATCGCTGCTTACCTGCTCTGAACGAATGATATTTCCTTTCACAGGAATGGTTACTTCAATTTTCTGTCTGTCCTTTTCTACGCTGAGGGTTACTTTTGCAGTAGTGTCGTCTGAAAAGTATTTTGCTAGTTTACCGATTTTTTCGTTTACTGCTTCTTTCAAACCTTCTGTGATGTCGATGTTCTTTCCGGTAATAATAATATTCATATAGTGCCCTCTCTTTCCTGCCCGCAGGCTGTATTTCATGAAGACATGCTTCATGTTATTATTTTATCATATCAAAGAGCATTTTTATATAGATTTTAATCATTAAATTTTAGTGAAGCTTTACAAAACATTTGTTCCTTAAGTTACCATAAAATCTTATTTTTGGCCTGTGGATAATGTGGATAACTCGGTGCATAAGTCGTTTTTGTGCTTAAAACCGTTGTTTTACCTGTGGATAATTATTGTTTACAAATTTTGGCACTTTTTTGTAATTGTCAGACATTAAAAAAACTTTCAGCACCTTGCACAAGATTGAAAAACTTGTCTTTTTCTTATTGACAAATCTCCTGCAAATCATCTCTGTCAATATATTTCTATTTACTTTTTCAAAATAGTAAGGAGGAAAACCTTTCGGCTTTCCTCCTTGCTATTATTTTTCAAAACGGATTACATTCCAGCTGAGTGCAGGAATTTTAATCACAGCCTTTTCTCCATCTACTGTACCACCAGGTCCTTCGCATGGTGTTACATTATCCGGATTTTCTTCTGTGTTAATTGCTTTTACATCATCATGATGTAGCACAATATGCTCAGATATTTTTAAATCACCAAAGGAGCGCATATCCAGCTCTAATTCAAAATCTTCTTCCATATCACGGTTCACGCAGAACACCGTCACATTCCCTTCTTCATCCATAGTAGCAGTTGCATCAATATACGGAACTTCCGCATAATCCTGACAAGCATATGTAGGACTGCTTACTAAAGCATTCAGGGATGTACCTCGTCCATATTTGGATGCATGCATAAATGGATAGAAAATTGTCTGTGCCCATACACCACCGCCATTACGTGTCATAATAGGTGCGATAACGTTTACAAGCTGTGCAAGACAGGCAACCTTTACTCTGTCTGCATTTTTCAGCAATGTAATCAGCATGGAACCAATCAAAAGAGCATCTTCAAAATTATAAATATCTTCTAATAATGGCAGTGCTCTGTTCCATTTATCCTGTTTCCAGATTTCATTATCCTGTTCTCTGGAGTGATACCATACATTCCATTCATCAAAAGAAAGATTTACGGTATGCTTGCTATGCTTTTTGCCTTTTACCGCATCACAGATAGCTACAACACTCTTAATGAAATCATCCATATCTAATGTTCTTGCAAGGAATCCCGGTGTATCACCTGTTGGATTTGCATAATAGCGGTGAAGAGATACATAATCTACGTTTTCGTAGCATTCTTCCAACATTTCCAGTTCCCAGGAACCAAATGTAGGCATATCGGAAGCAGAGGAACCGCAAGCTACTGTTTCAATAGTCGGGTCTACCCATTTCATCATTTTGGCTGCTTCATTTGCAATTCTTCCATATTCCTTTGCTGTCTTCTGTCCCATCTGCCAAGGTCCGTCCATTTCATTTCCAAGGCACCACAGTTTAATTCCAAACGGCTCTTTATGTCCGTTAGCAATACGCATATCTGAGAACTTGCTTCCGGATGGATGATTTGCATATTCCACAATGTTTCTTGCATCTTCAGGGCCGCGTGTTCCTAAATTTACCGCATACATAATTTCGCTGTTTGCAGCTTCAGACCAGTCCGCAAATTCATGCAGACCAACTTCATTAGTCTCTGTTGTAAACCATGCCAAATCCAAACGTTTCGGGCGCTGTTCTCTAGGTCCTACACTGTCTTCCCAGTTAAAGCCGGAAACAAAATTTCCGCCGGGATAACGGACGATTGGCACATCCAACTCTTTTACATATTCAATTACATCTTTTCTAAAGCCCAGTTCATCTGCCATAGGATGATCCGGCTCATAAATTCCTCCATAAACAGCTCTTCCCAAATGTTCAATAAACGAACCATATATTCGTTTATCAATCTGGCCGATTACGAAATCTTTGTCCAAAACTATTTTTGCTTTTTTCATATAATATCCCATTGCCTCCTGTAAAATTACGGTAATACCATTTGTACTATTGTAACATCACATGCACTAAAAAGTCCACGAGATATACCCGTGGACTTTTTTATTCCAATATTAAATTTTTATTATCTAACGCATTAGAAAATCCTTCTGATTGCCAAAATATTCTTATATGCTGCATTTGAAACGATAATACCTGTCTTACGTGTAGACGCATGAACAATCTTACCGCCGCCGATATACAACGCTACGTGACCGGAGTAACAAATAAGGTCACCAGGCTGTGCTTCTGCAAGAGATGCCACACCATAACCTACGCTTCTGTCTGCTTTAGACGAATGAGGAAGGCTTACACCAAAGTTTTTATATACACTCATAACAAAGCCTGAGCAATCTGCTCCGTTTGTCAAGCTTGTTCCACCGTATACGTACGGATTACCAACAAACTGAAGTGCATACTGCGCAACCGCATTACCCATACTGCTTCCTTCGCCCTGCTGTACATAGCTGCTTGCTGCATTGTATTTCTTGCTTTCGGAAGCTTTCTTTGCTGCTGCTTCCTGAGCCTTTCTTCTTGCTTCTGCTTCTTTCTCAAGTCGGGCTTCTTCTTCTGCTTTGGATTCGGCTTTTGCAAAATCCGTACGAAGTGAAACATAGTCTGTAGAAACCCAGCCGTCTCCTTCTTCGATACTTACTTTCACCCAGCCATCTATCTGTTCAGATACCGTTAAATCTTCACCTTCCGGAACCTGACCGACTATTTCTGCATCTAAAGACGCTTCCGAACGAACACGTAAGCCCTCTGTTTCAACCGTTGCCATACGAATGCCGACTTCTTTAGCCATTTCAATTGCCGCATGACCGGTGACACAAAACTCTCCTTTTACAAAGCCTGTTACGTTACCGGAATTGATTTTATACCAACCGTTTTCTTCTTCAATATAGTTTCCAACAGATCCATCGTAAAGCTTACCTACGATTTCGCCATCTTCACCTGCTTTATCACGTACATTGACATAATCATTTACATCAGCAATAACAAGCTTCTCAAAACTTCTCTCTTCATCTGTCATATTGGCAGCACGAAGCACTTCCATCTCTGCCGCAGACATAGTCGTTTCAATCACTTTTTCTTCGAGTTTTGTTACTTTGTCCGATACTGCCTCTTCTATGTTCTTTTCTGTTTTAACAACAGTCGGCTTTGACACATCTTCGCCTTTGATTGCTGCTTCTGCAATAGCTGAAACAGAATTTCCGGATACTGTTGTTGCAGGAAGCATAACTGTTTCTTCCGTTTTCTTTTCCTCATTATCCGTTTCTGCTTCTTCTGCTTTTTGTGATGTATTATTAGAAGGCTCTGTATCTTTAGAAGCTTCATCTTTTATTTTAGCTTCATCATTTGCCACAGTATCTTCTGCCTTCTGTGATGTACTATCTGCCTGTTCTGTGATGTTTGTATCTTCTTCCTTTTCAATAGATACATCTGTATCTGTTTCATCACTATTCTCTGTCTGTAATTTAACTTCTTCTGACGATTCGGATTTTATCTCTGCAGGAGTTGTTTCATTTGATGTCTTTTCTGTTACAGCACTTAACTTTTCTGCAACAATTTTTTCCGAAACAAGCTCTGTAACAGTACTTTCAGATTCCTGATTAAGCTCTGTCTTCTTAGAAAGAAAATCCGTCACATCCTCTTTTATTGTTTCTTTTGTCTCTTCTCCCACAAACTTCTGCTCTATCATTGGTAAAACAGCTTCGTTTGAAGTTTTATCTTTTATCAGTACATTGTCTTTGATTCTGCTGGATGCAGTCGCATAGCCTTTAACTCCTGACAACTTATTTGTCAGCACCATAAGCTCCAATTCAGAAAGCGAAAGACGTTTTTCTTCTTTTTTGTATTCTGCTTTTACTGCACTACTTTTAATTTTGGCTAATGATGTACCGTGGGATACGGTAAGACCGATACCTGCTGCCGGTAACACATCAGAAAGATTCGCTGCATATGCCTGCATTCCTGTCGAAGATGCAGTAATTGCCACTGCAAGACCGAGTGCAGCGAGTCTCATTTTTCTTTGTAACATAGAAACCTCCGTGATTTTATCCCCTGTTCACATTTGTTACAATTTTGTTACATTCCGTTAAATAATATAACACTCCTCAGAAATATTGTCAACCCGGGGACATTTTCCAGATTCCACCAAAACCTGTATTTATCCGGCAAACTTTCCTTGCGATATCCTATAACTGCTTTTGTATTCCCTGATAATAAGGTATAATATAAGTATGAAAATTCTTCATTTATGAGGAGGTGTAACTATATGAATAAACGTGTCTTAATTACAGGTGCATCTCGTGGCATTGGAGAAGCCATTGCCAGAAAGCTTGCAGAAAATCATTATGATTTGTATTTGACCTGTAAAAAATCCGAAAAGAAGCTTTTGGCTCTCGCCGAACATTTAGAACAGGAATATCCTATAAAAGTAAATGCGTTTTTATGTGATATGTCGAAATCTACAGATGTCGATAATCTGTTCCGCGAAATAGACCATTTGGATGTCTTAATCAACAATGCCGGTATTTCTCATGTAGGCCTTTTAAGCGAAATGACACCGGAAGAATGGCATCGTGTTATCAATACAAATTTAAGCAGCATGTTTTATACCTCCAGACATGCCATTCCAATGATGCTAAAAAAGCATAGCGGAAAAATCATCAACATTTCTTCTGTCTGGGGAAACGTAGGTGCTTCCATGGAAGTTGCATACTCAGCCTCTAAAGGTGGTGTAAACAGCTTTACGAAAGCACTTGCCAAAGAGCTTGCCCCGTCCAACATCCAGGTCAACGCACTATCCCTCGGTGTTATTGACACCGACATGAACCGCATCTTTACAGACGAAGAAAAACAGCTCCTGATAAGCGAAATCCCTGCTGACCGCATGGGAAAAGCATCAGAAGCTGCTGATATGGTATATTCTATTTTACAAATGCCAAGCTACACCACCGGTCAGATTTTCACAATGGACGGCGGCTGGCAATAATCACATCATTTGCATACAGATTTTTTGCAGTTCGGACTCTTTGCTTTCTATGTCCGCCACCAGCTTAAACTGATTTCTGGCTCGTTCCAGATTATGATGTTCTCTGTGAATTTTAAAATAGGTATCGCCGTTTAAGTAATCTGTAAGGAAACGTATTCCGCTTTCATAAGTCATCAATTTAACCGCAAACGGCAACAAAGCAAACTCATCGCTTACCAGGCTATCTTTCATTTCTGAAAGGTAGCCTTTTGTAAATGCTTTAAAAGCTGCCGTATCAAACCGCACCTTATCTAAATCCACTTCATCCTCTGCCGCAGTAGATGCCCCCATGCGAAGAGCATCTCCAAAATCATATAACGCACTTCCCGGCATAACCGTATCCAAATCAATAACGCACACCGCTTCGCCGGTTTTCTCATCGAATAAAATGTTATTAATTTTTGTATCGTTATGTGTCACACGATAAGGAATATCACCTTTTTCCAACTTATCTATTACAGTATCTGCAAACAACGCACTGTCTAAAGCAAAACGGATTTCCGCTTCCGCCAAAGCCTTTCGTCCCACTCTATCTTCTGCTATCGCCTGTTTTAACGCCTCAACACGTTTTGGTGTATGGTGGAAATCCGCAATCGTTTCATGCAGTTTATCCACCGGAAAATCGGCCAGCATCTTTTGAAACCGACCAAATCCAATGCCCGCATGACACAAATTTTCATATGTTTTATCAAATTCTATGGATTTTGTATTTTCAATAAATTTATACACCCTGAAAACATTTTCATCATCATATCGATAGCAGTTTTTTCCATCCTTTGTCTTCACAACAGTCAAGGTCTCCCTATTAGGATTCCCTCCTGCCTGTGTGATTTTCGAACGTAAAAAGCTTGTCACATTTTCAATGTTTTCCATAAGCTTCTCTGGATCTGTGAAAATTGTTGTATTAATCCGTTGTAAAATACATTTTGACGTCTCAATACAATATGTATCATTGATATGTCCATTTCCATAAGGTTTCAGTTTTGCTTCTATCTCAAACTGTTCCATGACCTTATTCAAATCCATCATTCTTATCCCTCCTCACTTCTTTGGTGCTATGACAACTTTTCTTCTTTCATAGGTTGACATAATAGTGTGTTGGCAATTGTTTTGTACTCCGCAATACTCTGTGACTTCTTTATCTTTTTCAGAAGCTTCTCTGAATCCTCATAGAAACTTCCCATATAAAACCAAATTTCTTTCATCTTAAACAACACCGGTCTGTCTCCCGAAAAAGCTTCCGTATAATCTGATAAAAGCTGGTCATGGAAATCCTTCATTCTCTTAGATAATTCCCTTCTGTCGAAAGCTTCATCTCCAAGAGGCACTAGCATTGCAGGATTTTTCAAAAAGCCTCTTCCAATCATAAGGTTTTCCACACTTGGAAATTCGTTTGTAAACTCCATAACTTTCTTTATGGTAAATAAATCACCATTATAGCATAGTGGATTTTTACTACATGCCATGCCATAACGGAACATCTCCATATTTGGAAAATTATTATAGTAATCCTTTTGGAGTCTGGGATGAATCGTCAGCATTTCCATCGGATATTGATTGTAAATCTCTAACAGTTTCGGAAACTCTTCCGGATTTTCCATACCGATTCTTGTTTTTACTGAAATTTTAAGTTCCGGCGAAAGCTCGGAAAATATCTGTTCAAAAAATCTATCCAGTCCCTGCAAATCCGCAAGAAATCCGGAACCTTTCCCTTTGGCAACTACCGTTCCGGATGGACATCCTAAATTGAAATCTACCTGATGATACCCCATTTCTTTTAGCATTTTTGCAGTTCTGACAAAGTCCTCTGCCTGATTTGTCAAAATCTGCGGAATCACCGGAATATTTTGATTATTTTCAAGTAATATATCTTTAATCTCTTTTCCTTTTAGGTCGCGATTCCGATGTGGTGCAAGAAACGGTGTAAAATATGCCGTTACCCCAGGAAAATATTTTGCGTGGGCATTACGGAATATGTAACCGGTAATGCCTTCCATTGGTGCCATATATATATTGCATTTCATACTATTTCTCTTTCTCATATGAAAAATATAGAAAACAAGCCATATACACCATTTCCTGTATATGGCTGAATATTACCAGTTATGATTTCTGCATTTGCTTACCGCAATGCCAAGACCACCCGGACCAATATGACAAGACAAGCTTAATGTCAACATATCCGTATGCAGTGGGAGATTTGGAAAAGCTTCCATAATCTGCTCTTTCCATTCTTCCACTTCTTTCGTGTTCATGGAAGAATGTGCCATATGAATGCAAAGCTCATCATTTTTTAATTCTTCCTGGAAATTTTCCTCAATTTCCTTTCTGATTGCTGCAATCATAGCACGACGTCCGGCTTTCATACCACGTACTTTTTCATACGCATCCAGCTTTTCCCCTTTTACTACCAGCACCGGCTTTACATTTAACATCGTACCAAATACAGCTGCCGCAGCAGTAATTCTTCCGCCGCGTTTTAAATATTTCAAGGTATCTACCGTAATGTAAATCGTAAACCGAAGTGCATCCTTTTCAAGTTCTTCACGTACTTCTTTTGCACTCATTCCCTGTTTTACGAGTGCCACCGCATCCATTACAAGCTGCTTCTGTGGTACAGAAATACGTTTTGAGTCAAGCACCTGAACTTTTCCGTCATAATCCTGTGCCAGCATGCATGCCGTTTCATAAGATTTGCTCAATCCGCTAGACATCGGAATGTAAATAATTTCATCATATTTTTTCAGATATTTATTCCATAAATCGATAACTTCACCGGGTGCCGGCTGTGAAGTAAACGGTTCTGCCCCCTGAGCCAGCTTTTCGAAAAATTCTTCGTGCGTAATGTCTACGCCTTCATAATATATTTTTCCATTTATAATAAATGACATCGGAAGCACTACAACACCATATTTCGCTGCTTCTTCTTTGCTCATTCCCGAATTTGAATCTGTCATAACAAGAACATGTAACATGTCTTATCCTCCTATGTCCCAAGCATTATTATCGGCTAAATTGATAAGCAATCCTCGGACTGCCGTCTTCTATATAAATAATACCACATTTTTCAAAACCATTCCTCTCTAAAACAGCCTGCATGATTTTATTATCCTCATGGGTATCTGCCCGAAGCTCTGAAACATGTGAAAGTGCAAACGCTTTACACTTTTCCATAATACCGGAACAAGTTCCATCTGAACCCAATCTGTGAATCGTTCCGTAAGGTAAGTCGTTTTTCCACTGTCCGTTTTCAATATAAAGATATGTGGGATCTTCTCCTAAAATAAATGCAAATACTGCACATAAATGATTTTTCTCTTCACATACAAAGCACTGCTTCTTAGCAATATCATCACGCCACAATTTCTCTGACGGATATCCGTTAATCCATTGTGCATGATTTCCATTTGCTCTCATATAATCTCTGGCACTATTACAAATTCTCATTATTTCCGGAATATCTGCCGGTACTGCGTTTCGAATATTCATAAAAAATCCTTTGCTGATATTTCTACCTTTGTATATGGATTACAGCTCTAACATCTGCTTCATTTTCTTCCTGATTATGATATAGCAAATAACATGCGCAAGCAATGTTACTGTCCAGCTGACAGGATACGTCAGGTAAAGTGATTCTACCGTATGGAATTGTTCCATCCGAAAGAAAGTAAATATCCAAAACAGTCGCAGTCCGCAAGCGCCAATCAGAGAAACGATCATCGGCTGAATAGAATATCCAAGTCCTCTTAGCATCCCTACCATAACATCCATCATACCACAAAGTGCATACAATTTGGAAATTACCGCCAGTCTTTTCATTCCTGCCGCCACCACCAAATCACTTGTCGTATACAGCTTTAATAAAGTCTCGCCATAAATCACTTCCAAATTACCAAGTAATAGACCTACTACAATTACAAGCCCTTCCGTTACAAATAAAATCTTATTGATACGTTCAAATTTTCCTGCACCAAGGTTCTGCCCCGTAAAGGATATTGCTGCCTGATAAAACGTATTCATCGCCACATAAACAAATCCTTCCAAATTTGCCGCCGCAGAATTTCCTGCCACGATAATCGGTCCAAAAGAATTTACCGAGCTTTGAATAATTACGTTAGAGAAAGAAAACAGCATTCCTTGCAGACTCGCCGGAAGCCCTATCTTAAAAATCGCCGCCATGATATCTTTATGCAGATATAATTGCTTCATATCCAGTCTGATTTCGCTTTGTGAACGCATCATACAACGCACAATTAACCCGGCTGATACACACTGCGAAAGTGCTGTTGCAAGACCAACTCCGGCTGCACTCATATGGAAAAACACTACAAAAATCAAATTCAATATTACATTTACTACCCCTGCAATGGAAAGATAATAAAGCGGTCTTTTCGTATCTCCTACCGCACGTAATATGGCACTGCCAAAATTATATATCATGCATGCGGTCATGCCTAAAAAATACGTCCGCAAATATATCGTTGCAAGTGGAAGAATATCTGCCGGCGTATCCATCCACATTAAAATCTGCTTTGCCAGAACACAGCCGATTACAGTAAGCAAAATACCACTATACAAACTAAGAAGCATCGCTGTATGTACTGTCCGTGACAAATCCTTATGGCGCTTTCCACCATAAAATCTCGCAACCATTACGTTCGCACCAATGGATAAACCGATAAAGAAATTTGTCAGTAAATTAATAAGCGACGATGTCGAACCTACCGCCGCAAGTGCATTATCTCCTGCAAATCGCCCTACTACAATAATGTCCGCCGCATTAAATAACAACTGCAAAATGCTGGAGCACATAAGCGGCAATGCAAAAATCAAAATTTTGCCAAACAAAGGACCATTGCACATATCTATTTCATATTTTTTGTCCCTCGACATAAATGTCACACTTCTTTCCTATTTACGTTCATTTCCCAAAGGAGTTCTTTAGCATTTTTCATAAACACCATGCTTTATTTTAAAATACGTTCTAAAAACTCTGTCACAACCTTCTCATAGTGCTCCGGATCTACCATATAACACAATCCATGTCCCGCATGCTCAAATGTATGCAACTCAACATTGTCTCCACCGGCTGCTTTAATTAAACGGCTCATTCCGCATGGCACAAAATCATCTGCCAGACCGTGCACAAGCAATATCGGCAACTTTGCTTCTTTTACTGCTTCCACCGCACTACTTTCTTCTAAATCAAAATGCCCGTAGATTCTTGCACCTAATTTTACAAATGGATACATAAGCTTTGGTGGATAATGTATTTCTTTTCCAACTTTTTGGATGATTTCTTTTGGCGACGAATACGGGCAGTCTGCCATAATCCCCACAACGCTTTCAGGCAAGTTTTGATCTGCTGCCATAAGCACCGTCGCTGCTCCCATGGAAAGTCCGTCTAAGATAATTTTTGTATCTTTCCCAAAACGATTTATAGCATACTCTATCCACTTTAAGCAATCTTTTCTTTCACAAACACCAAACGTAATTGTTTTTCCTTCGCTTCTTCCATGAGACCGTTCATCTACTACAAGTGTATTGTGTCCCATTTTCGCTGCCAGCTTATTTCCTCCGGAAAAATCTACAAATGCACTGCTTTTATATCCATGCATCTGGATATGCAGCGGTGCATTATCTGCCACATGGTAGTATCTGGCGTAAAGCTTTAACCCATCAAACGATGTGATTGTTACCGCTTCATATTCGCGGGCATACATTTCATTCACGCAACGCTCAATAATATCATGATACTTATCGTATTGTCCTCCTTTGGGGAGTATCGGTGTATCGTCATCCTTGCGTGGCAACGCCTTGAAGGTTATGGAATATCCCACATAAGATAATACCAGTACACTTGCAATAACTGCTATGAAAATAATTGCTGTCGTAATTAAAAAACCTGTCATGAATACCTCGTAATTTGTTTATATAAAGAATTATTCCCAGAATGAGAGGGTTCATTACATGGAATATTATAGACCTGTTGAAAAGGTTGTACAAGTAGGGAGCATTTTGAATCTGCCAATAAATAAGGATTGCTGCGAATTTGAATTGCAGCAATCCTTATTTATTACAAATTCCTAATTATTCTAGTCTCCTTGTGTTTCTATTTGTGTTTGATACTCATAAAAATCATGAATTATTAATGTTCTTTCGCTATTTGCTTCCAGTATGTTCCCAAATATTGTTATCCATAACAAATATATAATGGCAATCCCAAGAGCCATCTTTATACGTCTGCCTTCTAGCTTTAAAAACAATTCTTTGTAATTAATCTCAACAAATACGTAATAATAACTAATCAAATATAATGGTATGAAAAACCGCAGCTCAGGTGCTCCAAATAATTGCAACAATGCCGGCACACTTACTGCAAATATCCAAAACACATTACATAAAGATTTTCTGTCAAACAATTCCATGATACCTATTCCTGAGACTATCCATATCAGAATAGATATTGAGGCCAGAATACCTTTATCCGTATACATATTTGTTATATATATTTCTCTATACGCCGGAGTTAACAATGAAATCATATGGCGCATGTATAAGCCTATCATGTCCATCGGATATTTCAGTATAAGCTTGAAAACAGATTTCAAGGAAAAATTATCAATTGATAGTTGTTCCTTCCTAATTATTTCATTTCCTATTTCATCATCAAACCAAACTCTAATCAACGGGTATTGCTCTGTACTTCCCTCATAAGTTTCATAGCGAGGATAAATTAATCCCCAATATACTTGTAGTGCTTGCAGATCGTGGGAATAACCATATAATTGTTCCGTATAAACCTTGGGCGAAAATACCCCTACATATTGTTTGTTTATCATGCACTGCGGTATAGCTATTATAAACACACCTATAACAAGTGCTATAAGAACTAACAGCAATTGCTTTATGTTTTTTCGATTTAAGAAAACAAACAATCCAATAATGAAAACAACACCGTATAGGTATGCTGCTCTTGTGTTATAAGCAGCATATAGTAAAACGCCTGCAAAAACACCTTTAATCAGTGTTTTTAGGCTTTTGCTATTTAAATCTATTGTTCTAAGTATTGCCGCACCTGAAAAAGCACATAACGCAGCCGGAAAATCCGACAGGGGATACTGCATGAAATCTCCCCATATCCATAGAAATACTGCATAAGCAAGTAACACTCTTATACATTCTGCTATTTTTGTAATGCCCCTACCTGTAATTAAATACGGCAACGAAAATGAAAAACACACTGCCAAACAGACTGACGATAACACTCTCCAGCCTCTTACTCCACCGAAAACAAACTTGAATAATGAAATTGTAGTTGGTAAAACATAACCCCTAAACGTTTCCGGAAATGCCGATATATCAAATCCATTTGCAAAAACAGAGTCTGCCGTTGTCCAATAATATTCCGCATCATATGGGTAATTTACCACACCTAACTTTTCACCAAATAAGAAAGACACAAAAAATATAACGCAAAAAAGCATCCACTTTATTGTTTTTTCTTTTAGTATAACTTTCTGATTCATTATTTCTCCATCCATGCTGTTTCTATTTCAAATTTTTTGATTAGCATAGCACAATTGTCGGTAAATAACAAGATAAGTGTCCCTCAAGGAAAACAAGTGTCTTCGCATTTATTTCGTCATTTCTTCCTACATATTTGCGAGCCAGATTTGAACCTCAATTCCGCTTCGCTTCATTTCGGTCATCTCAAATCTGCCAATAAATAAGGATTGCTGCGAATGCAAGAAATAATTCGCAGACACTTCGTGTCTTGCTCACCATCTCTTGCATTCCAATGAATTGCAGCATAAAAAAAGAACTTCTCGAGTAAACTCGGAAGTTCTTTTTCCAAACTGCAATTCGCAGTAATCCTTATCTCTTTGAGAACTGTGGTGCACGACGAGCTGCTTTGAGACCGTATTTCTTTCTTTCTTTCATACGTGGATCTCTTGTTAAGAAGCCGGCTTTCTTTAATGTTGGTCTGTAGTCTGCATCTACTGTTGTTAATGCTCTTGCAATACCGTGTCTGATAGCACCAGCCTGGCCTGTTGTACCGCCGCCTTTAACTGTTACAACTACGTCAAACTTATCTGTTGTTTCTGTAGCTGCAAGTGGCTGACGAACGATAACTTTTAATGTTTCAAGACCAAAATATTCGTCGATGTCACGTTTGTTAATTGTAATATTTCCTTTGCCTGGTTTTAAATAAACTCTAGCAATTGATTTTTTTCTTCTACCTGTACCGTAAAAATTGTTTGCTGCTTTAGCCATTTCACTTTTCTCCTTTCAGTTCCTTTTGGTTAAAATGTTAATGCTTCCGGTTTCTGTGCAGCATGTTTGTGCTCAGGTCCTGCATAAACGAAAAGTTTTTTATACATCTGTCTTCCTAAAGGTCCTTTTGGAAGCATGCCTTTTACAGCAAGTTCAATTACTTCTTCCGGTTTTTTAGCTAACTTTTCTTTTAATGTTGTTTCTTTCATACCACCAACGTAGTCAGAGTGATGATAGTAAATCTTCTGGTCTAATTTTTTACCAGTTACTTTAATCTTCTCAGCGTTGATAACAATTACAAAATCACCTGTATCAATGTGAGGAGTGAAGATTGCTTTGTTTTTGCCTCTTAAAACTTTTGCTACCTCAGAAGCTAAACGTCCGAGTGTCTTATCTGTAGCATCCACTACATACCATTTTCTATCGATTGTAGCTGGACTTGCCATAAATGTTTTCATGGTATTACCTCCGTAAAAATCGTATAAACATTGTCTACATTCTCGCTATCCTCTTCGTGCAGATGTCCGGGCCACACAGCCGATTAAGCTCGAATAATTCTATGATCTCAACGTACTTTACCGGGCTAATGATAAAGCACATGAAATGTCGCCACATTTAGATATTATATTATAAGGGATTATGCGTGTCAACAGGTTTTTCCAGCAAATTCATAGTTTACAAGCATTAATCCACGTGCCGGTGCCGTTGGTCCGGCTGCATTTCTATCTTTTGCTTCCAATATGGTTTTGATATCCTCCGGATGCAGCTTTCCACTGCCAATCTCCATCAATGTTCCTGCTATAATTCGAACCATATTATATAGAAAACCATTTCCCTGAATCCGAATTCGGATGTATTCCTCATCCCGTATCACTTCTGCCTTGTATATAGTCCGTACTGTTGTTTCCACAACTGCTGACGGTGCACAAAAGCTTTTGAAATCATGCTCTCCGATCAGATACTCTGCCGCTTCCTGCATCTTTTCCACATCTAATGGAGTGTATGTGAAATGACTATATAAGCGTTTTGTCGGATCAGGAAATTTTGCATTATATATTTTGTATTCATATGTCTTCCTGCTTTCGACATGCCTTGGATGAAAATCCGCTTCCACTTCAAGAGATGCCACTACCTTAATATCTTCCGGCAGCCGCTGGTTGAGCGCATAAGAAAATTTTTCTCCCGGAATACTGGAATTCGTATCAAACACCGCAATATTGCAAAGTCCATGTACTCCTGCATCTGTTCTGCTGGCTCCAATTACCTGAATCTCTTCTCCGGTAAGCTCCTTCAGCACTCTATTCAGTTCCCCTTCGATAGTGACTCCGTTTGGCTGAACCTGCCATCCATGATAGGCTGTTCCATCGTATGCCACCGTTAGCATTACTCGTTTCATATTTCCCTGTAATCATTACTTTCATTTTTGATTTGCATGCTTCATTAAGGCTTTACCTACACACTTTGCAGCTTATATATCCATGTACTATAACGGTGCAAATCGAGACGCGATAATCATCGCAAAATATCCTATTAATATAAAATACGCTACTCGGTCCCGTGCTTTATACACAAGCGGCTTCATCTTTGTCCTGCCTTCTCCGCCATGATAGCATCGAGCTTCCATTGCCATAGCCAAATCATTTGCACGACGAAATGCTGATATAAACAGCGGCACTAAAAGCGGCACCAAATTTTTGGCTTTTTTCACCAGATTTCCCGTCTCAAAATCTGCCCCTCGTGCCATTTGCGCTTTCATAATTTTATCCGTTTCTTCCAATAAAATCGGAATAAATCGAAGTGCTATCGACATCATCATTGCCACTTCATGAACCGGAACTTTAAAGATGCGAAGCGGCTTCATCAGTTTTTCCATACCATCTGTCAAATTGTTCGGTGTCGTAGTCAGCGTCATAACAGATGAACCAATAATCAAAAAGGTTAACCGAATCGCCATTTTAACTGCAAGAGCGATTCCTTCTTTTGTAATTTGTAATTTCCAAACAGACCAAACCACTTCTCCCGGTGTCAAAAACAAATTGAATCCGAACGTAATAAGTAATAAAAATGCAATCGCACGCATTCCTTTTATCATATACCGGAACGGGACATGCGACAGCTTAATCATACACCCCAGAAAAATCGCCGCAATCAGATACCCTATGAAGTTTTTAACCACAAAAAGCGAACACAAAAATGCAATTGTTGCAACCAGCTTCACTCGCGGGTCTAATCGGTGTATTACAGAATCCGTCTGATAATACTGCCCCAGCGTAATATCTCTTATCATTTATTTCTCCGTATAATCTCATTTCACATTTCTTTTACAACGCCTCGAAAGCATTTCAAGATTTCATCTCTTGCTTCCTCAACGCTGATAACGTCTGTACTTACGTCACAGCCTTCTTTTTTAAGCTCATGCATAATGTACGTAACCTGCGGAGCTGCAAGTCCGATTGCTTCTAATTCGGCTGCATGGGAAAAGACTTCTCGCGGCTCATCATCGTACATTACTTTTCCCTTGTTCATAACCAAAATTCTGTCTACATACTCTGCCACGTCATCCATACTGTGAGACACCAAAATGATCGTCATACCATTTTCCTTTTGCAATTTTGCAATCAATTGCAATATCTCATCGCGTCCTTTCGGATCAAGTCCCGCCGTAGGCTCATCCAATATCAGCACCTCCGGCTTCATGGCAAGCACACCTGCGATTGCCACTCTTCTCTTTTCACCGCCTGACAAATCAAATGGAGACTGATAAAAGTAATCATCAGAAAGCCCCACCTGCTTTAACGCCTGATACGCACGCAACTCTACTTCCTTCTGGGACAAGCCCAAATTTTTGGGACCAAAGCATACGTCCGAAAACACATCTACCTCAAAAAGCTGATGCTCCGGATACTGGAATACAAGTCCAACCTTGCTTCTAAGTTCTTTTCGGTTAAACTCCGGATCATGGATATCTTTCCCGTTGTAATAAATATTGCCCTTTGACGGTTTCAGCAAACCATTTAAATGTTGTACAAACGTCGATTTACCGGAACCGGTGTGCCCTATCAGGCCAATGAACTGACCATCCGGAATTACTAGACTAACATCATCCAGTGCCCGTATCGAAAGCTCTGTATCACTTCCATATTCATATACTACATGATCTAAAATAATTGCCATCTATCTTAATTCCTTCAACGCTTCTACAAGTTCCTTTGTTGTTAAAATACCATTCGGCAATGGAAGGCCTGCTTTCTTTAATTCATATGCAAGCAGCGTAACCTTAGGCACATCTAATCGTAATTCTTTAAGCTTATCCACCTGCGAAAAGATTTCCTTTGGTGTTCCTTCCATTACAATACGACCTTCATCCATAACGAAAATCTTTTTTGCATAAATTGTTTCTTCCATATAATGTGTAATCAAAACTACCGTCACTTCTTCCACATCATTTAGTGCTCTGACAGCACGGATTACTTCCTTGCGTCCCACCGGGTCAAGCATTGCCGTAGGCTCGTCCAAAATAATGCATTTCGGATGCATTGCAATCACTCCGGCTATAGATACTCTCTGCTTCTGTCCGCCGGATAACTTATTGGGCGAATGCTTCCTATATGCATACATGCCAACAGTTTTCAAGCTTTCTTCCACGCGCTCCCAAATTTCTTTTGTAGGAATCCCCATATTTTCAGGACCGAATCCCACATCCTCTTCTACCACCTGACCGATAATCTGATTATCCGGATTCTGAAATACCATACCTGCTTTCTGGCGGATATCCCATATATTTTCCTGCTCTGCCGTATCCTTTCCATCCACCCATACAGTCCCTTCTGTCGGCATATGAATGGCGTTAAAGTGTTTGGCAAGGGTGGATTTACCGGAGCCGTTATGACCCAAAATGGCAATAAAATCCCCCTGTTCAATATCGAGATTCACGTCGTTGACCGCTGTTGTAATGCCTTCAACATTACCATCTTCGTCACGTCTTATATATTCAAATAAAAGATTCTTGGCTTTAATAATTCCCATGAACTTCCTACTTTCATACATCCACTAATCCTGTCGCATTACAAGCGACGCCATTTTCCTATTTTACAAGATATTCATCATAAATACAAGATACCCCGGCAGGTGAGGTATCGCTTTCTTATTCGATTTTCAGAAGTTCGTTCCGATTGTAAAGTTATTCTTTTTTCTGTTTGGTACTGTTATATAGTTTGTTTTTATTTTTTGCTACTATTTTTTCTTTTTCTATATTTTCACTTCGTAAACTTATGATAAACTAGAGCTAGAAATAATTCATAATCCAAGAAACGAGGTATCTGTTTTGAACAAAAAGCAGCAAACCACCTTACTTAAAAATAGTATACTTTTATTCATTCTTATTGTTTCATGTGCCATTTTTTCACGTTGTGCATTAAAGGGAGAAACCTTATCAGAATACGAACAAAAGCAAGCCGAAAAAAGTGCAATCGAACCTATAACAGAAAATACTCTAAATGATAGTAGCTCTAATGAACTTACTGCCAAAATTACATTAGAAGCCCCTTCTCAAAGTACCGAAACTGCATCCGATAAGACTAGTACAAATCCGGACAATACTACACCAAAGGAGACTCCTATGCCAGACCGCATCACTTACCAAAATGGATTTTATTATGAATCATTAAGCCCGGACATGATAAAACGCATTCGTGGCTGTTCCTATCCTACTGACGATACCAATTGCCAAATCAGTCTCGATGACCTTCGCTATGTCAGTGTACTATACTACAATTTTAACGACCATGAAAAGCACGGCGAACTCATCTGTAACAAAGACATCGCTCAGGATTTAGTAGAAATCTTTTATGAGCTTTATCTTGCACAATATCCGATTGAAAAAATTCGCCTGATAGATGAATATAACGCTGATGACGAGTTATCTATGGCCGATAACAATACTTCCTGCTTTAACTATCGTGTCGTAGCCGGAACAGACAGACTCTCTAAGCATTCTTATGGATTAGCGATTGATATCAATCCCTTCTTCAATCCTTATGTGACTTATAAAAACGGTGAACCCAACTGCGCTCCGGCAGGAAGCGAATACTACATGGACCGCACAAAAGATTTTGCCTATAAAATCACAACCGAAGATCTCGCCTATAAACTGTTTACAGAGCATGGCTTTACTTGGGGCGGCAATTGGAAGTCCAGTAAGGATTACCAGCATTTCGAGAAAAAATAATATAGTATTGGACAAGCTATAAACGTAAAAAGAGCTACGACAAATGTCGTAGCTCTTCATTGTTTCTCATTGAATCAAATCTAAGGATTATACTAATTCAATCATAACCATCATTGCAGCATCACCTTTACGCTGACCAATTTTAACGATTCTTGTGTAACCACCGTTTCTGTTAGCGTATTTTGGTGCGATTTCATCAAACAGCTTGTTAGCCATATTGATTTCTTTTGTATTTTTCTTACGTCCAGCTGCTTTTTCAGGTACTTCTGTTACAGGCATAACCACTTTCATGATTTTTCTTCTAGCATGCTGTCTGGATGGTAAGTCTTTTTTGATTTCTTTTTCTACTTCATCAAAAACTGTTACTTTCTTTCCATCAACAACTTCTTTCACTCTCTTGCCATCTTTGTCTTTACGAGCAACTTTAGCTGTAACTTTAACTGTTTCAAAGTTGTCTTTTTCTTTTACAGCAATAGCGATTAAGTGTTCAGCAATTTTTCTGATTTCTTTAGCTTTTGCTTCTGTTGTAACGATTTTACCGTTGTTTAAAAGTGCTGTTACCTGGTTTCTAAGTAATGCTTTTCTCTGGCTGCTTGTTCTGCCAAGTTTTCTGTATTTTGCCATGTCCGGCTCCTTTCTACTCATAAATGGTGTCATTCGGCTACGCTCGTCGGTCTTACTTACCGAATGAATGATTAGTTACCATCATGAAATACACGCCCGCGCTCATCGGTCTTATCAGGCATGCGCTTTTCACAATCTATTAGATACTTGTTACTGCTCTGGGAATATTATTCTTCGCTAGAGCTAAGTTCAAGTCCTAATTCTTTTAATTTAGCAAGTACTTCTTCTAAAGATTTACGTCCAAGATTACGAACTTTCATCATATCTTCTGAAGTCTTGTTTGTTAATTCCTGAACTGTATTGATACCAGCTCTCTTTAAGCAATTGTAAGAACGAACAGATAATTCAAGTTCATCAATGCTCATTTCCATTACTTTGCCTTTTTCGTCATCTTCTTTTTCAACCATAACGTCTACTAATTTAGTAGTTTCGGAAAGGTCAATGAAAAGACTTAAATGTTCACTAAGTACTTTTGCTGCAAGACTTACTGCTTCATCCGGAGCAAGAGTTCCATTTGTGTATACATCCATAGTTAACTTATCGTAGTCTGTAATCTGACCAACACGTGTATTTTCAACTGTTACGTTTACACGTTCAACAGGTGTATAGATAGAATCAACAGGAATCACACTGATAGATAAGTCATCTTTCTTATTCTTATCAGCACCTACATATCCTCTACCTTTTGTAATAGTAAGTTCTACATATAATTTAGAATCTTTTCCACCACTAAGTGTAGCAATAATCTGGTCAGGATTCATAATTTCAATATCCTGATCTACCTGAATATCGCTTGCACGAACTACACCTTCACCATGGAAGTCAATATATGCTGTCTTAGGCTCATTGCTGTCACTGTTATTTCTGATAGCAAGGCTCTTAATATTCATAATGATTTCTGTTACATCTTCTTTTACGCCTTCAATAGATGTAAATTCATGTAACACACCATCGAATTTCACCTGGCTTACAGATGCACCAGGCAAAGAAGAAAGCATGATTCTTCTAAGAGAGTTCCCTAATGTGATACCATAACCTCTTTCTAAAGGTTCTACCACAAATTTGCCATACTTTTTATCATCAGAGATTTCTACAACCTCAATATTCGGTCTTTCAAACTCAAACACTGCAAATACCCTCCTTTTTGCTTTGTGAATTTATAACAAACTCACATCCTCGTTTAACTTGTAATGCCAGCAGATGGAAAATCCACCTGCTGACTACATTTGCAAGATTATTTAGAATATAATTCGACGATAGCCATTTCATCTACTGGTACGTCAATCATTTCTCTTGTAGGAAGTGCTTTGATGTTTCCTTTGAAAGCTTCCTGGTCAACATCCATCCATTCAGGAACAATTCTGCCGCCTGTTACTTCGATGATGTCTTTGTATCTCTGTAATTCTTTTGCTTTTTCTGTAAGCTCAATTACATCACCAGCTTTAATTAAGTAAGATGGGATGTTAACAAGTTTACCGTTTACAAGGATATGTTTGTGACCAACCACCTGTCTTGCTTCTCTTCTTGTTCTAGCGAAGCCCATTCTGAATACTACGCTGTCTAATCTTCTTTCCAGAAGAATCATAAGGTTTTCACCTGTCTGACCTTTCATTCTATCAGCTTTTTCATAGTAGTTTCTGAAAGGTTTTTCAAGAACGCCATAAATGAATTTAGCCTGCTGTTTTGCACGAAGCTGCATACCATATTCACTCATTTTTTTGCCTGCTCTTGGGGATTTTCTGTTAGACTTTTTGTCATATCCTAAGAATGTTGGATCTAAGTCTAAAGATCTACATCTTTTAAGTACCGGTGTTTTATTTACTGCCATTTTTAGGCTCCTTTCTACATGTGGAGCTATCTGCTCTCACGCTATTGTTTACAGTGCTATGCACTTTCTTCCAATAAATCTCTCAATTACACAGTAATTGCTACTTAAGTCGTATATCATTATACGCGACGACGCTTAGGTGGACGACATCCATTATGAGGTACTGGAGTCACGTCACAAATGCTTACTACTTCAAGACCGCAAGCCTGAAGTGCACGGATAGCTGCTTCACGTCCTGAACCAGGACCTTTTACGAATACATCTACAGTTTTTAAGCCATGAATAAGAGCTGCTTTTGTAGCTGTTTCAGCTGCCATCTGAGCTGCATATGGAGTAGATTTCTTTGAACCTCTAAATCCTAGACCACCAGCACTTGCCCAGCTAAGAGCATTACCTTCAGTATCTGTTAATGTAACGATTGTGTTATTAAAAGATGCCTGAATATGTGCCTGTCCGCGTTCAACGTTTTTCTTAACACGACGTTTTGTTACTTTCTTTGCAACTTTTTTTGCCATTTCTAAACTAACCTACTTTCTTTTTTACTATGCATCATCAAATAATGCGTTTTCTTTCTTGGTTACCTATCACAATCACACAGTAATTGTGACATATTCCGATTTATGCACAAATCGGATACTGCCTAATAAAATTATTTTTTCTTATTAGCAACAGTTTTCTTAGGACCTTTTCTTGTTCTAGCGTTTGTTTTTGTTTTCTGACCACGAACAGGAAGTCCTTTTCTATGACGAATACCACGGTAGCAACCGATTTCCTGTAATCTCTTGATGTTAAGAGCTATTTCACGTCTTAAATCACCTTCAACTACATAATCAGCATCAATTACTTCACTGATTGCTTTTACTTCTTCGTCAGTTAAATCTCTACAACGAGTATCCGGATTTACTTTTGCTTTCTCCAGAATCTTTGTAGCACTTACTCTACCAATACCATAGATATAAGTAAGTCCGATTTCGACACGTTTGTCTCTTGGTAAGTCGACACTTGCAATACGAGCCATTTTGTTTTCCTCCATTACTTGTCTTGGTTACAAAGCAACCTAAGACCTACGCATTTGCCTTTGCCATGCAAATTTATTTGCAAATGCTGCTAGTTAATTGTTACTAATTGATTGGGGCGGTCATTTAGCCCAACCGGAAACGAATCCGATCTTTCCGATACATGATGTTGCCTGTCATAACCGCATCGCAATTATGACTCCTATCCCACATAATATCTGTAATTTTACAAACACTATGGATAGAATGACTGCTGACATCTTCGGTACCAAAAAGTAATCTCCCGTAGGCTCACTACGGTCAATTATATGAAACACATATGCTCTGATTTCTTAAAAACCAGAACAAGACAGCACTATGAATTAGCCCTGTACCTGTTTGTGTTTTGGATTCTCACAGATGATTCTGATTTTTCCTTTTCTTCTAATTACTTTGCACTTTTCGCAAATTGGTTTTACTGATGATCTAACCTTCATTTGAAAACCCTCCTTTCAAAAAGACCGTCTTTCATTTTATCACAACAGATTCCCCATTGCAAGAACTATTTTAGGCATACACAAATATTTTCTATTTGTCTCTCCAGATAATTCTTCCTTTGGATAAATCGTATGGTGACAACTCTAAAGTTACTTTATCGCCAGGCAGAATTCTGATGAAATTCTGTCGAAGCTTTCCACTGATATGAGCCAATACTTTATGGCCGTTTTCTAATTCAACCTGAAACATTGTATTAGGTAATTTTTCTACTACTGTTCCTTCAATTTCGATTACATCTGCTTTTGACATGCTTTAACCTCCTGAATTACTTCTGCACAGTCTATTGCTTCATTATTTAATAGTTTCTTTTCCAGCTCAGGATTCTTATACCGCTTTATGACCTGTATATGCTTTTTGTTTTTCTTTTTGGGATTATGAAATGTTCTTGTTTTCCCATCCAGTACATATACATATTCAGCTTCTTCCCTGATTATGAGATATATTTTTTTACGGTCATGACCTGCTTTTGAATAAGCCATACAACCTACCATACTACGCTCCCTACCTCAGTGTAAGAATTTCCGGTTCTCCATCCGTAATCAGAATGGTGTTTTCATAATGTGCTGACAAGCTACCGTCTTCTGAAACTACTGTCCAATCATCATCAAGCCACTCTACATCTGCTCTGCCCATGTTAATCATTGGTTCAACCGCCAGTGTCATGCCCGGAAGGAGTTTCATTCCTCTTCGTTTTTGGCGGAAGTTTGGAACCTGTGGATCTTCATGAAGCGAAGTTCCGATTCCATGTCCTACCAAATCTCTTACGATTCCGTATCCAAACTGACTTACATAGGCATCTATCGCATTGGATATGTCATAAAGATGATTTCCTGCTTTTGCCATTTTGATACCTTCAAAGAAGCTCTGTTTTGTCACATCAATCAGCTGCTGTGCCTCTTTGCTAATCTGCCCTACCGGATAGGTTCTTGCTGCATCAGAATGATATCCTTTATAAATAAGTCCACAATCCAGACTAACAATATCACCTTCCTGGATAATATGGTCCATTGCCGGAATACCGTGTACTACTTCATCATTAACCGATACACAGACAGATGCCGGATATCCATTATAGTTTTTAAAATTCGGAATACATCCAAAGTCACGAATCAGCTTTTCTCCGTAAGCATCAATTTCTCCCGTCGAAATTCCAGGACGAATGATTTTTCCCATCTCTTCATGAACAATCGAAAGCAATCTGCAGGATTCTCGCATCAGCTCTATTTCTCTTGAAGATTTAATACTAACTGCCATTTCAGTTTCTCCGTCTATCAATCCACTATTAGCCTAAAATTGCAACGATAGAATCAAATACAACCTGCATATCTACAGTTCCGTCCACCGTCTTTAAAATATTTTTTGCTGTATAGTATTCAATTAACGGCTGTGTCTGTTCATGATAAACATTCAGTCTGTTCTTTACTGTTTCTTCTTTATCATCATCACGAAGAACGAGTGCTTCTCCGCATCTGTCACAGATACCTTCTGCTTTTGGCGGAACATGTTCAATATGATATGTTGCGCCACATGCAAGACATGCTCTTCTTCCTGACATTCTTTTAATAATATTTGCATCCGGAACATCAACATCAATTGCAAAATCAATCTTGTCACCAAGCTCTGTTAACGCTTTATCAAGTACTTCTGCCTGTGGAATTGTTCTTGGGAATCCGTCTAAAACGTATCCGTTTTTGCAATCTTCCTGAGCAACTCTGTCCAGAAGAATCTTTACGGTAAGTTCATCCGGAACCAGAAGTCCTTTATCCATATATGTCTTAGCTTCTTTGCCAAGCTCTGTACCATTTTTAATATTTGCACGGAAAATATCTCCTGTAGAAATGTGTGGTACGCTGTATTTGTCTGCAATCATTTTAGCCTGTGTGCCTTTACCTGCTCCAGGTGCACCTAACATAATAATTTTCATGTTTTACCCTCTCTGCTTTTTAAATTTCCTCTGCTATATATTCACATAATCTGTAAATATTTTGGTTATCTATATTCAAATTCAAATTATTGTCCAGCTTATACAAGATGTAACGTGATAAGGGATGCAGTTACAAAGCACTCCATCCCAAATCAAACATCACAATTACTTAGTCATTCAAAAATCCTTTATAATTACGAACTAACATTAATGATTCTACCTGTTTCAGTGTTTCAATGATAACACTTACAACGATGATAAGACTTGTTCCACCGAAAGATACACTTGCACCAAATACACCGTTAAAGATGAATGGTACAACACTGACGATCATAAGACCGAATGCTCCGATGAAAATAACGTAATTTAAGATTCTTGATAAATATTCGCTGGTTGGTTTACCCGGTCTGATACCCGGAATAAAACCGCCCTGGCGTTTCATGTTGTCTGCAATCTCAAGTGGATTGAAAGTAACAGATGTATAGAAATAAGCGAAAAATACTAATAATAAAATGTATACTATTAAACCAATAGAATAGATTGGTTCGCTTGGTTTACACCAGTTACTTGAGCTAAGTCCTTTCAGAACCTTGCCCCAGAAGCCTGTACCACCTGTTACACCTAAAAGGGAACAAATAATAACAGGGAACTGCATAATGGATGAAGCAAAGATTACCGGAATAACACCTGCTGTATTTACTTTCAAAGGAATGTTTGTGGAGTTACCACCAACTAATTTTCTTCCCTGAACTTTTTTTGCATACTGTACCGGAATCTTACGTACACCATCATTTAAGAATACTACAAGGACAATCATAAGTACGATTACTGCAATAATAATAATCGATGCTACAACGCCCATTGCAATGTCTTTACCAACTACGAACTGGTTAAATAATCCGATAATTTCCTGTGGCATTCTGGATACGATATTGATTGTAAGTACAATAGAAATACCATTTCCGATACCTTTATCTGTGATTCTTTCACCAATCCACATCAGGAATGCACTACCTGCTGTAAGTGCTAACACAACTGTAATAATATTAAATGCTGTGTATTCCTGTAAGAGTCCCTGACGACCAAAACCGATTGCCATAGCTGCGGACTCAATAAGCGCAAGGCCTACTGTTACATAACGTGTGATAGAAGCAATTTTCTTTCTTCCATCTTCGCCATCTTTCTGCATTTCCTCTAATTTAGGAATTGCAATTGTAAGAAGCTGCATGATGATGGAGGATGTAATATACGGTGTAATGTTCAATGCAATAATAGACATATTAAGGAATGAACCACCTGTAAATGCATCAAATAAGTTAAATGCATCACCCGTCTGAAGTGCAAACCATGCTGCAAAATAGTCTCTGTTTACGCCTGGTGCCGGCAGCTGAGCAGCTACACGGATCACCACGAGCATTAAGAACGTAAACAATACTCTCTGTCTGATTTCTTTTACTTTAAATGCGTTTCTTAGTGTTGTAATCATATTACATCACCTCTGCTGTTCCACCAAGTGCCTGAATTTTTTCAGCTGCTGAAGCACTGAAAGCTGCTGCTTTCACGTTCAGTTTCTTGGTAAGTTCTCCATTTCCAAGGATCTTAACACCGTCTCTTGGGTTTTTAATGATACCTTTTTCAATAAGTGCATTTACATCTACTGTACTGTCGTTTTCAAATACTTCTAATGCACTGATATTAATTGCAACGATATCTTTTGCGTTATAATTTTTAAAGCCTCTCTTAGGAAGACGTCTGTACAACGGCATCTGACCACCTTCAAAGCCGATTCTTGGAGCTCCTGAACGAGCTTTCTGACCTTTGTGACCTTTACCAGCTGTCTTTCCATTACCTGAACCGTGTCCACGACCTCTTCTAAAATTATCATTATGCTTGGAGCCTTCTGCTGGTCTTAAGTTAGATAATTCCATTCTGATGACACCTCCTTATCTATTAAGCTTCTTCTACTTTTACTAAATGTCTTACTTGCTGAACCATTCCTCTTGTAGCTGCGTTATCCGGTAACTCAACTGTCTGGTGCATTTTCTTAAGTCCTAATGCTACTACTGTTGCACGGTGTTTTGGAATCGCACCAATTGGAGATTTCACTAAAGTAATTTTTAACATTTTATTATCTGCCATGATTATTCTCCTTTCCTTTGTCTACCAAAGTTATTAGCTAACAACTTCTTCTACAGATTTTCCACGGTTACTAGCTACTTCTTCAGGAGTCTTTAACTGGCTTAAGCCTGCGATTGCTGCTAAAACTACATTCTGTTTGTTATTAGAACCTAAAGATTTAGTACGGATGTTCTTAATACCTGCAAGTTCGCAAACGATACGAGCCGGACCACCAGCGATGATACCAGTACCTTCCGGAGCTCTCTTTAAGAGAACTTCTGAAGAACCGAATTTGCCGATGAAGTCGTGTGTAATACTTGCATTTTCATCCAATGCAACGCTTACCATATTTTTGATAGCGTCTTCTTTACCTTTACGAATAGCGTCTGGAATTTCTGTTGCTTTTCCAAGACCTGCTCCTACATGACCATTTCCATCGCCAACAACAACCAAAGCGGTGAAACGCATGTTACGACCACCTTTTACAACCTTAGTAACACGTTTGATTGTAACAACTTTGTCTTGCAATTCCATGTTGCTTATATCAATGATTGTACGTTTCATATAATACGTTTCTCCCTTCCTAGAATTCTAAGCCAGCTTCTCTGGCTGCTTCAGCTAATGCTGCGATTTTACCCTGGTATATAAAGCCGCCTCTATCAAAGACTACTGTATTAATACCTTTTTCAAGTGCTCTTTTAGCAATTACTGTTCCTAAGTATGCTGCTGCATCAACATCATTTGTTTTTTCAAGCTGAGCTTTTACATCTTTTTCAACTGTAGAAGCTGCAACTAATGTATTTCCAACTGTATCATCGATAATTTGAGCATACATATGATTATTGCTTCTGAATACTGCAAGACGTGGTCTAGCAGCTGTTCCGCTTAAACGATGACGCATTCTTCTGTGTTTTTTTGCACGAATTTCCTGTCTAGATTCTTTTCTAACCATCTTTTATACCCTCCTTATCTTATTTCTTACCAGTCTTACCAACTTTACGTCTGATTGTTTCATCAGCATACTTAATACCTTTACCTTTGTATGGTTCAGGTCTTCTCTTGTCTCTGATTTCAGCTGCGAATTGGCCAACTTTTTCTTTATCAATACCTTTTACGATAATGACATTCTGTCCTTCAAGAACAGTTTCGATGCCTTCAGGATCTGTCATTTCTACCGGATGAGAATATCCAAGAGAAAGTGTAAGTACCTTGCCGGCTTTCTGTGCTCTGTAACCTACACCGTTTACTTCAAGTTTCTTTTCATAACCAGATGTTACACCAACAACCATGTTATTGATAAGAGTTCTTGTTAAACCGTGTAAGGATTTCATTTTCTTTAAGTCGTTTGGTCTGGATACAACAACTTCTGCACCTTCAACCTTAATTTCCATCTCAGATGGTAAAACTCTTTCAAGAGTTCCTTTTGGACCTTTAACAGTCACTTTGTTATTTTCTGCAACTTCAACAGTTACGCCTGCTGGAATCGCGATTGGCATTCTTCCTATACGTGACATGCCCGTACCTCCTTATATAATGTGGGGATTACCATACGAAAGCTAATACTTCGCCACCAACGCCAAGTTCTCTAGCTTTTTTGTCAGTAATAACACCCTGATTTGTAGATAAAATTGCAATACCGAGACCACCAAGTACTCTTGGTAACTCTTCTTTGTTTGCGTATACACGAAGACCTGGTTTGGAAATTCTCTTAATACCAGAAATGATCTTTGTATTCTTATCTGCACCATATTTTAATGTGATGTGCATTGTCTTGAATACACCATCTTCGATAACGTCATATTTTGCGATGTAACCTTCATCTAACAGAATCTGTGCAATAGCAAGTTTCATTTTAGATGCTGGTACGTCTACTGTATCGTGTTTTGCAGTATTTGCATTACGGATTCTTGTAAGCATATCTGCAATTGGATCGCTCATTGTCATGATTTATACCTCCTTACCAGCTTGCTTTCTTAACGCCTGGGATTTCTCCCTTGTATGCTAATTCACGGAAGCAAATTCTGCAGATTCCGTATTTTCTTAAATATGCATGTGGACGACCACAAATTTTGCAACGGCTATACTCTCTTGTAGAGAATTTCTGTTTGCGCTGCTGTTTAATCTTCATCGCTGTCTTAGCCATGGAATTTACCTCCTATTATTTTTCGAATGGCATGTTGAATAATCTGAGTAACTCACGAGCTTCTTCGTCTGTCTTAGCTGTTGTTACGATGATTACGTCCATACCTCTTACTTTATCAATTTTATCATATTCGATTTCAGGGAAGATAATCTGTTCCTTGATACCAAGTGCGTAGTTACCTCTTCCATCGAAAGCGTTTGCATTAACACCTCTAAAGTCACGTACACGAGGTAATGCCAGGTTTACGAGACGATCAAGGAATTCATACATCTTTTCGCCACGAAGAGTTGTTTTACATCCAATTGCCTGTCCTTCTCTGATTTTGAAGTTAGCAATAGAGTTTTTAGCTTTTGTAGCAACAACATGCTGTCCTGTAATCTTTTCCATTTCAGCCATTGCTGTTTCTAATACCTTTGGATTTTCCTTTGCTTCGCCAACACCCATGTTTACAACGATTTTGTCGATTTTAGGAACTTCCATAATGTTTTTATAACCAAACTTTTTGATCATAGCATCTACGATCTCATTTTTATACATTTCTTTAAGTCTGCTCATCTTTTATGTCCTCCTTCCTAAAATTAGTCAATTACGTCGCCTGTGCTCTTAGCGAAACGAACTTTTTTGTCTCCGTCCATTTTGAAACCAACTCTTGTTGCTTTTCCTTTATGAACATACATAACGTTACTAGCATCAATAGCAGCTTCTTTCTGAACGATACCACCGTTTGGATTGCCTGCAGATGGTTTCATATGCTTTGTAATCATGTTAACGCCTTCAACGATAACTTTACCGTTTTTGCGGTCAACAGACATTACTTTGCCTTCTTTATCTTTGTCTTTACCTGCAATTACTTTAACAGTATCGCCTGTTTTAATTTTCATCATTGACATAACGACACCT
Organism: Lachnospiraceae bacterium; assembly: GCA_015056725.1. GTDB lineage: Bacteria > Bacillota > Clostridia > Lachnospirales > Lachnospiraceae > 1XD8-76. The sequence goes on from SVFS01000011.1 coordinate 46,217, forward strand.
CCTATAATACTTCCGGAGCAAGTGAAACAATTTTCATGAACTGTTTTTCACGAAGCTCTCTTGCTACTGGTCCAAAAATACGTGTACCCTTTGGAGTCTTGTCATCTTTGATAATAACAGCAGCATTTTCATCGAATCTGATGTAAGAACCGTCTTTACGACGAGCGCCTTTTACTGTACGAACAACAACAGCCTTAACTACGTCGCCTTTTTTAACAACGCCGCCTGGTGTTGCATCTTTAACAGAAGCAACGATTACATCACCAATATTTGCATATCTTCTTGTAGATCCGCCCATAACTCTGATGCAGAGTAATTCTTTAGCACCTGTGTTATCAGCAACCTTCAATCTGGTTTCCTGTTGAACCATGCTAATTCTCCTTTCAATAACGGTTTACCGGTTCATCCGGCAAAACCCGAAATAAATCTTATTTTGCTCTTTCAATGATTTCTACAAGTCTCCATCTCTTATCTTTAGATAATGGTCTTGTTTCCATAACCTTTACAGTATCACCGATGTTGCAATCATTGTTTTCGTCATGAGCTTTCAATTTGTAAGTTCTTTTAACGATTTTATTATACAGTGGATGTTTTACATTATCCTGGATTGCTACAACAATCGTTTTATCCATTTTATCGCTGACAACTTTGCCAACACGAATTTTTCTTAAATTTCTTTCTTCCACGACACGTTCTCCTTTCTAGATCAATACATCACTCAAAACTATTCAGCTTTTGCTGTGATAACAGTCTGAATTCTTGCAATGTTTCTTCTAACTTCTTTGATTCTTGCTGTATTGTCTAACTGATTTGTTGCGTTCTGGAATCTCAAATTGAAAAGTTCTTTTTTAGCAGCAACTAATTCTTCCGCTAATTCTGCAGAAGTTTTTGCTTTTAAATCTTCTACATACTTATTAGTTTTCATTTGATACACCGCCTTCCAAGTCTGCTTTAGAAACAATTTTACATTTACATGGAAGCTTATGTGTTGCAAGACGTAACGCTTCTCTTGCTGTCTCTTCAGGTACACCTGCGAGTTCGAAAAGAACGCGTCCTGGCTTAACAACTGCTACCCAGTATTCGAGAGTACCTTTACCGGAACCCATACGTGTTTCTGCTGGTTTTGCTGTTACTGGTTTATCTGGGAAGATCTTAATCCAAACCTTACCACCACGTTTTACATGACGAGTCATAGCAACACGGGCTGCTTCAATCTGGTTAGATCTGATCCAACATGGTTCTGTTGCTACAATACCGAATTCACCGTAAGTAATTTTTGTACCTCTGGTTGGTTTGCCTGCCATGGAACCACGGAACTGTTTACGACGTTTTACTCTTTTTGGCATTAACATAATTATTTATCGCTCCCTTCCTTGTTTCCTTTAGTAGGAAGTACTTCGCCTTTATAGATCCACACTTTAACACCAACTTTACCGTATGTTGTATCTGCTTCTGCAAATCCATAATCGATATCAGCTCTAAGTGTCTGAAGTGGAATAGTACCTTCACTATAGAACTCTGTACGTGCCATATCAGCACCACCAAGACGTCCTGAACAAGCTGTCTTGATACCGAGAGCTCCGGCTTTCATTGTTCTACCCATACAAGATTTCATAGCTCTTCTGAAAGTTACACGGTTTTCTAACTGAAGTGCAATGTTTTCAGCTACTAACTGAGCATCTTTGTCTGGTCTCTTGATTTCTTTAATATCTACTAATACTTTTTTATCAGTAAGTTTAGCAAGTTCCTTCTTAGTAACTTCGATTTCTGCACCGCCTTTACCAATAACAACGCCTGGTTTAGCTGTGTAGATGATAACTTTTACTCTATCGGATGCTCTTTCAATCTCGATTTTAGAAATACCTGCAGCATATAATTTCTTCTTCAGGAATTTTCTAATGTTATAATCTTCTACTAAGAAATCGGAAAATTCAGCATCAGCATACCATCTGGAATCCCAATCCTTGATAACACCGACTCTTAAGCCATGAGGATTAACTTTCTGTCCCATGATTTTTCCTCCTATCTTTCATTCAGCACGATTTTGATATTGCTCATTCTCTTTTCGATTCTGTAAGCTCTACCCTGTGCTCTTGGTCTTACACGTTTCATAATTGCGCCGTTATTTGCGTAACATTCTTCGATATAAAGATTGTCTCTATTCATGCCGTTGTTGTTTTCAGCATTTGCGATAGCAGACTCTAATAATTTTTTAATTACAGAAGAAGCATATCTTGGATTGTATTCAAGAATAGCCAAAGCAGATGTAACATCTTTGCCTCTGATAGCATCTAAGACGAAACATGCTTTCTGTACAGGAACTCTAGCATAAGATAACTTTGCTGAAGGTCTTGTATCCTTCTGTGCATTTCTCTCTCTTTTGA
>SVFS01000012.1 GCA_015056725.1 Lachnospiraceae bacterium
CCATAGATTTTATATTTTTCGCGTTTTTCCGTGTCTTTGATCTGCTGGCATTGCAGGTCGTATTTCTTTACCGTTCGTTCCAGTGTGGTCTGAACGATTCTTCTTAAATCCGCAGACTTCTGACGGATACGTGTATGAGCATTTTTTTCTGCATAATAAAGCTCTAATACCTGTGAGATGGAATCAAAAGTTTTTACGTTATTTCCATCATACATAGACAGTTTTAATGCGGCGAAATCCATAGGCGTATTTCCATCGTAAATGATATTAGAAAGAAACTCGCCGTTTAAAATTTGTGTCATAAGCTCTCGGAATTCCATAAACAGAGCCTTTGGTGCGGCTACTGAATTGTCAGAGGAATCACTTACATAACTAAGTGCAGAACGGTCTGCGTCCAGTCCGCTACGATAGCAGAGCTCCTGTGCCATGATTGGCGAAAAGCCGGTAAAGGAACTGTAGATTGCTTTGTAGAGAGGAACGGCTTTGCTAAATACGGCAGAGCTGAATTTCTCTAACTGTTCTGAAGTATTAGAAGTATTGGTTTCCATCATAAACTGGACAGGGTCCAGCTTTTCATCTGTCTGTGGAATAAAATATTCCCGTCCCGGAAGGACTTCACGGACAGAGCTGATAAGCCCCGAAACATGCTTGATACTGTCAAGAATCTTACCGGTATCATCACAGAAAATAATATTACTGTGCTTGCCCATGATTTCTACAATTAGTATTTTGCGGCATAAATCGCCCAGTTCATTTAAATGCTCGATATGAATCTGCATGATTCGTTCCATGCCGGGCTGTGTGATGTCTACGATACGCCCGTTCTGGATGTGCTTTCTCAGGAGCATACAGAAATTCGGTGCAGTCATCGGACTTTGTTTATTTTTATCGGTTAAATAAATCAGTGGAAGAGAAGCACTGGCAGACAAAAGAAGTCTGTATTGTCCGCTTGTACTTTTGATTGTCAAAAGCAGTTCATCGTCTTCCGGTTGTGCTATTTTATTAATTCTGCCACCAAGCAAAAGGGTTTTACACTCTTTGGTGATGGCGGCAATGGTAATTCCATCAAATGCCATAGGTTACCTCGTCTATATCAAATTTATATTAATCAGTATTTTGTCTTTTACCAATTTAACATAAGAAGATAGTGTTGTCACGAAAATTAAGAATGGGAAGGATGTACAGGTTATGTTTTGCTTTCGTATTTTTAAAAGAACTGGTATAATATAAGCGTATCCTGGTGTCTATCAAAGGATGAGGTGATTTGTAGTGAATGGAATAAATGGATTTCAGATGTATCAGTACAATTACATACCGAATTTATCAGGAAGAAATGCAGCATTATCAAAGCCTCTTTCCAATACTATGCCAAATGGAAATGCAGGTGTTACATCAAGTGGCAGAACGAACACCGGCGCAGGACAAGATGGTGTCATATTGACATTGTCTTTTGGTAGTGGTGCGGAAGAAGATGGCAAAGTAATCCCTCTTGGAGATGATGCGGGCAAAGCGAATCGTACGAAGGGTCAAAAAGAAAACTTTGATTTGCCGGGAAGCAAAGACGAGAAGAATCCGTTTGAAGAGGAAGAATGTGAATCCTGTAAAAACAGAAAATATCAGGATGGTTCCGATGAAAATGTATCCTTTAAGTCAGCACAGCATATTTCGCCGGAAAGTGCAGCAGCACGTGTAAGAGCCCATGAAGGTGAGCATGTAGCAAATGCTTACTCCAAAGCAGCAAAAGAAGGTGGCGAAGTTGTCAGAGCATCTGTCAGTATTCATACGGACATCTGTGATGAGTGCGGAAAGGTATATGTATCAGGCGGTACAACACATACCACGATAAAGTATCCGAAGGAGCAGATGCAGCAACAGGAACAGGAAAAACAGGCTAAGGCATAAATTATATGATATAGATATATTGAAAACTTCTTACCGAAGGCAATCGGTAGGAAGTTTTTTTGACTGTTGACATGAAAGGATTCGGGGTATATAATTGAAAAACGTTCCAAAACAGATGTTCAAGAACGGTGGTTTTGAAAGTGTGTAAAGATGGGAGAAAGAATATGACGGAACCAATTATTACATTAAAAAATGTATCAAAGGAATTTAAAGTATTGAATCGTCATGAAGGTGTAAAAGGCGGTTTTAAGGATTTGTTTTCCAGAGATTACAAGATTATAAAAGCAGTAAATGACATATCCATGGAGATTATGCCGGGAGAGATTTGCGGATATTTAGGTCCGAATGGGGCAGGAAAATCAACTACCATTAAAATGATGACCGGTGTACTGGAGCCTACAGCAGGCGAAATCTATGTAAACGGAAAGATTCCATACAAAAACAGAACCGAAAATGCACAAAATATCGGAGTTGTATTCGGACAGCGTTCACAGCTATGGTGGTCTTTGCCGCTAATTGAGTCTTTTAAGCTTTTACGTGATATTTATCAGATAGAAGAAAAGCAGTATAAAGACATGATGGAATTGTATGAATCCCTTGTAGATATCAAGAGCCTTTATTCCAAACCGGTAAGACAGATGTCTCTTGGCCAAAGAACGTTAAGTGATATTTTGGCAGCTTTTTTACATAATCCGGGTGTAGTATTTTTGGATGAGCCGACGATTGGGCTTGATGTGTCCATGAAAAGCAAAATCAGGGATTTGATAAAAGCATTGAATCATGAAAAGAATACAACGGTTATTCTGACAACCCATGATATGGGAGATGTGGATGCACTTTGCAAACGTATTGTTATCATTGATAAAGGCGTAATGCTTTATGATAATTCCATTGAAAATCTGAAGCACTTTTTTGGTGCGTACCGTACGATGCGTCTCCGTTTTACAAAAAACGCAGCAGAACTGACAGAAGAAGCGTTACAAAAACAGGCAGAAGAGTTAACGGTTGATTTGAAACAGAAGTATCCGCAGGCTTCATCCATCAGTGTAACCGTAGATGATGACTGGATTGATGTACTTTTAAATGAGGAAGAAATCCCACTGATGAAGGTCATGAATCATATCCAGGAAACAAAGCGGATTTATGATGTACAGCTTCAGGAGATTTCCACAGAAAGTGTCATTAAAAAAATCTATGATAAAGAAATTGTTTAAATAGATTGTGACATGGAATGGAAATAGGGATTAGCTGTGTGGCAGGGAATAGGAAATAGATATGAGAATGAAATTAAGAAAGTATACTGCGCTTTTGCGGGTGGGTATTTTGGAAGAGATGCAATACCGGCTGGGTGCGGCAGTAAAGTTATTTGGAAATATTATTTATCTGATTATTATTTACTTTTTATGGAAAGCAATTTTTGACAGTTCTCCGACAGATGTAGTTAATAATATGACCTTTACGGATACGATGATTTATCTGGTACTTGCATCTACGTTGTTCTCTACAATGGAAATGTTTGTGACATGGTGGATTGGACGAAGTGTGCAAACCGGCGATATTATTTTAGAGTTGTTATTACCCATAGGGTATTCCTCTCTTAATTTGTTACAATCCTCAGGAAATACCATTGTAGCGGTTGTGGTAAATCTGATACCTACGATGGCAATTGTATATCTGATTACAGGAGGCGGATTTGCCTTGTCTGTGAATTTGATCTTTTTTGCCATGGCAGTAGTATTGGGTATTGTACTGAACTATTATATTAATTTTTTTGTTGGAACGATTTGCTTTTATACAGAGTCTATATGGGGAATCAATATTATGAAAGAAGTGATTGTACTTCTTTTGTCAGGAGCCAGTATTCCGATAGCGTTTTTTCCGGAAACATTGCAGAGAGTTGTGCATTACTTGCCGTTTCAGGCAATTTACAATACACCGATCATGCTGCTGATTGATAATTCCTTATCGATACAAGAACGCTTTTCGATGCTTGGCATACAGGTGTTTTGGCTGATTGTAGTAGGGTCTATCAGCCATGTGTTTTTTAGAATTTCCATACGACGAGTTACGGTAAATGGAGGTTAAAAGGATGAAACACAAACTGAAAAAGAGAGGCATAGGTTTTTATGCTTCCATTTATTTTAAAATTATTGCTCAGGACTTCAAGAGCAAAATGAGTTACAGAGCGGATTTTATCATATCCACGTTGGGTATGATTATGACGAACATTTCAGGATTTATAGGATTTTATATTATGTTTCAGAAGTTTGAGACCATCAATGGATGGAACTATTATGAAATGCTGTTCCTGTATGGATTTTCGTTAATTGCGTTGACGCCGATGCAATGTCTGTTTGATAACAACTGGAATTTACGATTTGTGGTTGAAGACGGGAGCTTTATTAAGTATTGCTTCAGACCCATTAATATTTTTTTCTATTACATATCAGAGGTATTTGACGTAAAAGGCTTAGGACAGTTACTTATGGGAGGAATTACCCTGACTTATGCATGGAATAAGCTTTCCCTGCCATTTTCGTTTAAAACAGGAGCTTTGCTGTTACTTGCTTTGTTTACAGGCTCGCTTTTTATGATTGCGATTATGAATATGGCGGCGGCTACCTGCTTTTGGATTATTCATTCCGGTTATGTCATGGTTACGATGTTCAAATTTACGGAGTATGCAAAGTATCCGGTTACGATATATCAGGGATTTTTCCGGGTACTGTTTACATTTATTATTCCGATTGCATTTGTTGCATATTATCCAAGCTATATATTTTTACGGCCGGAAGTACCGTTACTTACATGTATTGCGCCTTTGTTTGGTATATTCTTTTTCTGGCTCAGTTATCGGTTCTGGATGCTGGGAGCAATGCGTTATTCCGGTACGGGAAATTAGAAAAACATTCCTATTGTAATGAGAGAAACCCCTTGTGAATGCTTGACGTTCGCAAGGGGTTATTTTATAATATAAAAGATTATGGGTAAATAGCAGTTTCTGCAAACAGAATCAGAGAAAGGAACGTTTAAAATACAGATGATTAAGAGTATGACAGGCTTTGGCCGTTGCGAAATTACAGAAGGTAACCGCAAGTTTACAGTAGAGATGAAATCTGTAAATCACAGATATCTTGATGTAAATATCAAGATGCCAAAGAAACTTAATTTTTTTGAAAGTGCAATCAGAACGGAATTAAAAAACTATATTACACGTGGTAAGGTTGATATTTTCATTACTTATGAAGATTTTAACGAAGAAAGCGGATGTCTTAAATATAATGCGGCACTGGCAGGGGAATATTTAAAATATCTTCGTCAGATGGCAGAAGACTTTGGAATCGATGATGATATCAGAGTATCTACCTTATCCAGATATCCGGAAGTTCTTACTATGGAAGACCAGAATGTGGATGAAGAAGAACTTTGGAAAGATTTACAGAAAGCACTCAAGGGTGCGGCAGAAGGCTTTGTACAGACAAGAATTGTAGAAGGTCAGAATTTATGTAATGACCTTATTGCAAAATTAGATGGAATGCTGGAACATGTAGATTTCATTACAGAGCGTTCACCGAAGCTGATTAAAGAATATCGTGAAAAACTGGAAGAAAAAGTAAAAGAACTTTTAGGCGATGCACAGGTGGATGAAAACAGACTTCTTACAGAGGTTACAATCTTTGCAGATAAGTCTTGTGTGGATGAAGAACTTGTCCGTTTACGCAGTCATGTAGAGACAACAAAGAAAACACTTCAGTCGGATGGAAGTATCGGACGTAAACTTGATTTCATCGCACAGGAGATGAACAGAGAAGCCAATACGATTCTTTCCAAAGCAAATGATTTGGAAATTTCAGCAAGAGCAATCGAACTGAAAAATGAAATCGAAAAGGTTCGTGAACAGATTCAGAATATCGAGTAGTGTTTAATGTCAGCCATACAGAAGTATGAGAAGATGTGAAAGCTAGCAGGAGGAAAATGCAGTGAATCAAAAAGGGATTCTGATTGTTGTTTCCGGTTTTGCCGGAACAGGCAAAGGAACTTTAATGAAACGTCTGCTTCAGGACTATGATAATTATGCCTTGTCTGTTTCTATGACGACTAGAAGCCCAAGACCGGGCGAGCGCGATGGGATTGAATATTTTTTCGTGACCAAAGAAGCGTTTGAAGAAAAAATAGCCCAGGACGGCTTGGTAGAGTATGCTTGTTATGTAGGCAATTATTATGGGACACCAAGAGCCTATGTAGAAGAAAAACTTGGAGAAGGAAAAGATGTAATCCTGGAAATTGAAATTCAGGGAGCACTTAAAATTAAAGAAAAATTCCCGGATAGTGTACTTATTTTTGTGATGCCGCCGAGCGGACCTGAACTGAAAGCAAGACTTGTGGGAAGAGGCACGGAAACAATGGACGTTATCGAAAAGAGAATGAGCCGTGCCATTGAAGAGTCACAGGGAATTGAACATTACGATTATATCGTTGTGAATGATGATTTAGATGAATGTACGCAGAGACTTCATAATATTATTTGCTCTGCACACAGTACACCGGGTAGAAATATGGAATTCATCAATAAAATCAGAAATGAATTAACGCAGGGTAATTAAACAGAAAAGGAGAATAAATATGTTACATCCATCTTATGCAGATTTAATGAAAGTAGTAAACAGTGAAGTAGAAGCAGGTGATACACCTGTAGTAAACAGCAGATATTCTATCGTAATGGCTACTTCTAAAAGAGCACGTCAGATTATTGACGGAAGCGATCCTTTGATTGAAAACGCAGCGGGCAAAAAGCCATTATCTATCGCTGTTGAAGAATTAGAGCAGAGTCGTATTCACATTTTATCAGACGAAGAAGAATAAGATTAATTAGGTAGAGCTTCCCGTCAGGGAAGCTCTGTTAAGTTTGAGGATATGATATGAAAATATTATTTACATCTCTTGGGTGTGATAAGAATCTTGTAGATTCCGAGATGATGCTTGGCCAGCTTAGTGAAAGCGGATATTCGTTTACAGATGACGAAACACAGGCAGATATTGTAGTAGTAAATACCTGTTGTTTTATCAATGATGCGAAGGAAGAGAGCATTCAGGCAATTTTGGAAATGGCTGAGCTGAAAAAGCAAGGACAGTTAAAAGCGTTGCTTGTAACCGGCTGTCTGGCACAACGATACGGAGAAGAAATACAGGCAGAAATTCCGGAAGTAGATGCGATACTTGGAATTTCTGATATTGATAAAATCGTGCAGGCATTGAATGAAGTGCTTACAGGACAGAACCAGAATTATATCAGTGATTGCAATAGTGCAGTAGTTTATGGCAAGAAGCGTATTAATACGACAGGTGGTCATTATGCATATTTAAAAATTGCAGAAGGCTGTGATAAACATTGTACGTACTGTATTATACCGAAAATCAGAGGCAATTTCAGAAGTGTGCCTATGGAAAGTCTTTTGAATGAAGCACGTACTTTAGCAGAAAACGGCGTCAGAGAACTGATTTTGGTAGCACAGGAAACAACCTTGTACGGTATGGACTTGTATGGAAAGAAATCCTTGCCAAAGTTACTGGATGAATTGTGTAAGATTGAAGAGTTAAAGTGGATTCGTATTTTGTACTGTTATCCGGAAGAAATTACAGATGAATTGATTCAGACCATAAAGAGTCAGCCAAAAGTATGTCACTATTTGGATATACCGATTCAGCATGCATCGGACAATGTTTTGAAGCGTATGGGACGCAGGACTTCGGAAGCGGATTTACGGGCGATTGTTACAAAGCTTCGTGACGAAATTCCGGATATTACACTTCGTACAACGTTAATTTCCGGTTTTCCGGGAGAAACACAGGATGATCATGAAGCCTTGTATCATTTTGTGAATGAAATGGAATTTGACAGACTAGGTGTCTTTACTTATTCTCCGGAAGAAAATACACCGGCAGCACTTATGGAAGACCAGATAAATGAGGAAGTAAAATCAGAGCGCCGTGATGAATTGATGGAATTACAGCAGGCCATTGCGTTTGAAAAAGCAGAGAGTATGGTGGGCAGAAGAATGGAAGCGGTCATTGAAGGCTATCTTCCAAGTGACAGAGTCTATGTGGCACGTACTTATATGGATGCACCGAATGTAGACGGTTACGCTTTTGTTCATGCAGACAGAGAGTTGATGACAGGTGATTTTGTGACAATTAAGATTACAGAATCCATGGAATATGATTTGATAGGAGAGTTAGAAGATGAATTTACCGAATAAGCTTACGTTGTTTAGAGTTGTTTTGGTTCCGTTTTTTGTGGCGTTTTTATTAAACCAGCATGTAAATGAATACTTTAATATCATTGCCCTCGTAATATTTATTGTGGCATCTCTTACGGATTTATTAGATGGAAAAATTGCAAGAAAGTATAATCTGGTAACAAATTTTGGAAAGTTTATGGATCCGCTTGCAGATAAATTGCTTGTATGCTCTGCAATTATTTGTCTGATAGAACTTGAAAGAATTCCGTCATGGATTGTTGTTATTATTATTGCAAGAGAATTTGTCATTAGTGGCTTCAGACTGATTGCCAGCGATAACGGAGTAGTAATCGCAGCAAGCATGTGGGGCAAATACAAAACGACTTTCCAGATGATTATGGTTATTTTGATGATTGTAAATCTGCCGCAATTACAGCTTGTTACGGATATTGTGATGTGGATTGCAACAATTCTTACAGTCGTATCATTAATAGATTATCTGGTGAAAAATAAACAGGTAATCGGACGTGATTTTTAGAGGATAATTTATCGTCAGAGAGAACGGTAAAGGACAGGAGAAAAGAATGGTTGTAGAACTGATTAGTGTAGGAACAGAAATATTACTCGGAAATATTGTAAATACAAATGCTGCATATTTATCTGAAAGATGTGCGGAACTTGGCCTTTCCATGTATTATCAGGGCGTTGTGGGAGACAACGCGGAACGCTTACGGGATATGATAGAGACTGCAAAAAGCAGAGCTGACATTATCATTTTGGGTGGCGGTCTTGGTCCAACAAAGGATGACTTGACAAAGGAAATTGCAGCAGAAGCAATGGGATTTCAGCTCGTAGAAGATGAACATACGAAGCAGCGTATCCGTGATTATCTGGAAACAAGAGGCTTTGAAATTACAGAAAACAACTGGAAACAGGCTCTTGTACCGGAAGGTGGGATTGTTGTGGATAACGAAAATGGTACAGCACCGGGAATCATTATGGAAAAAGAAGGAAAACATGTGATATTGCTTCCGGGACCTCCAAATGAACTGAAGCCGATGTTTGAAAATCAGATTTATCCATATCTAAATGCACTGGAACCGGGGATTATTTATTCTAAAACTGTTAAAGTATGTGGTGTTGGCGAAAGCAAAGCAGAAACAATGATTTCTGATTTAATTGATGCACAGACCAATCCAACGATTGCAACCTATGCCAAAACAGGTGAAGTACATCTTCGTGTGACAGCCAAAGCGGAAGATGAAAAAGAAGCGAAAAAGCTTGTGAAACCAATGGTTAAGGAACTTAAAAACCGTTTTGGTAATCATATTTATACAACCGATACAGACATTACGCTGGAAAAATCGATTATTGATTTGCTGAAGGCGAATGAACTTACGGTATCAACAGTAGAATCCTGTACGGGAGGAATGTTATCTGCAAGAATTACGGATGTGCCGGGAGCTTCAGAAGTATTTAAAAGCGGCTATGTAACGTATTCAAATAAATCTAAGAGAAAATTGGTTGGTGTGAAAAAGTCTACGTTGGATAAGCATGGTGCAGTCAGCAGTAATGTGGCAAAGGAAATGGCAAATGGTGCTGCCATGTTTACCAAAGCAGATGTGACAGTTTCTATTACAGGAATTGCAGGACCGGATGGTGGAAGTGAGGAAAAACCGGTAGGTCTTGTTTATATTGCCTGCCATGTATGTGGTAATACTGTTGTAAAAGAGTATCATTTTAAAGGAAACAGAAGCAAAATCAGAGAAGCTACGGTAAGTGCAGCGCTGATTTTAATGAGGGAATGCATTTTAGAGCATTGCAGTAATGTGATGTTTGGGAACCACTAAATACAAAAGAGGAGTCTTATGAATCAGAGAAATAATAATCATCGAACAGGATATGTTGTAGCTGGAGTTATTTGCGGTTTCTTTATGCTACTGCTATTGATTGGCTGTATTATCATTACCGTTAAAATATGTCAATATGCAGATGAAGGTAAAATCGATGCATGGCTTGAAGAGGAAGATTCCGATTGGGATGATGACGACTATGATGAGGATGATTCAGATTGGTATGATGATGAAGATGACTCGGATTGGCATGATGAGTATGACGAAGATGACGATGACTGGCTTGATGACTATGATGAAAGTGACTCTGAGTGGGATGATGATGACTACGATTGGGATGAGCCGATTGTTACATATGAAGATATGATGGAAGGCCCATCTAATGGGAAATATTTTGCTTATGAAACAGATAACCGCGTCTATGATTTGAGCTATCAGGTAGAAATGATTAGTGACGAATATTTTGATGAGGGTCAATCCGGAGATGATTATTATACAACTTATGTACAGTATTTTTATCCGGTAGTTTCAGGCGATGTACCAAATGTTGACATTATTAATGAAACCATCGCTGCCGAATGGCAATCTTTTATCGAATATTATGAAGCGGATTACAGACCGTATATAACAGGTGACGAAGATTCGATTTATGCAGAGCTTATCGGCAGAGTTGCATATATGTCAGAGGATGTGCTGAGTATCGTATATCAGGAAGACATTATGTATGGCGATGAGTATTATGATGCTTATGTATACAGTTTGAACTTTGATATGAAATCAGGAGTATTACTTGATAATACGCAGATTTTGAATACAGATGAAGAATTTGCAAAAACCTTTGTGATTAAAAATAATGTGCAGAATGGTGAGTTTTCTGATTTAGAAGAATTATCATATGAAGAAATTGCAGAAATGATGGATACCAACAGGTTGATTTTATTCTATGTACCGCAAGGAATGGAAGTTGGGCTGAATACAGAAAACGGCTGGGTAAGTATTACATTAGAAGACTATGAAAAGTATTTGAAAGTGTTATAATCAGTTTGCTTTTGAATAGATACGGGTAAAAAGATGAAGAAAATGGCAAAATCAAATATGTTAAAACGATTTCTGATTAAATTTGTAATCCGTATTGCTATATTTGTGGCGATATTTGCATTATATCTTTTGAACAAACAGTTATTATGTGATTTTATGTTGCAGCCGGTAGTGAAAGGGGTAACACCGATTCATGTCTTGTGGCTTGTATTTATGGTTATGATGCTCCGTCACGTATTTCCGTATAAAAAATTATCCATGGCACTACGCAAATCGGAAAAGGAGCAGTATGAAAAACAACAGGATTATTCAGAGCTGGAATTATATCGCTTCGTCCAGGATCAGAATGTAAAAGCATGGACGGTTATGCTGATATGGCTTTCCTTCAATGCGATTTTTGGGATGTTGTATTTATTTCATGTAATCGACAGCGCGGATTTACTGATGCTGACAGTATTTTATTTTTTGTGTGATTACATATGTATTCTTTTGTTTTGTCCGTTCCAGTCTTTTATCATGAAGAATAAATGCTGTGTAAACTGTAGGATTTATGACTGGGGACATTTTATGATGTTTACACCAATGCTGTTTATCAGGAATTTCTTCAGTTGGAGCTTGTTCTTTATGTCATTGGTTGTTTTGATACATTGGGAAATTATCTATGCAAAACATCCTGAACGCTTTTGGTTTGGTTCCCACAAAAAGCTTCAATGTGCTAATTGTAAAGATAAAATCTGCAAATTGAAATATGTAGTAAAACCAAAGCAAAATTAGATATAAATAAAACAAAGAGCAAGAATGGTTTCTTGACTTCATGAATATGGTTTGATATTATGCTCTACATAAGTAGAGCATAATTCTAACAAATCTTTTATCATTTTTTACACACATAGATGTGTGTTCTTTAGGAATCTTCCTAATCGTGTAGAATTCTTACTTATTTTCAGGAAAGACAAATGAATAACGGAAGGGGAGATGCCTTTGAGGGACATTTATGGGACAGTATGATGTGTTATGCTGAAATCAACAAAAAGTTGGGAAAATATACATAATTAATACTTGACAGAATCGAACAGATGTTTTATTATGAATAAAACGAACAAATGTTCTGAAAGTCGTGTTTTATGAGAACAGGAGAAAACTATGGAAAACAAAGAAAAATTACGTGCATTGGAAGCAGCAATTTCACAGATTGAGAAGCAGTATGGAAAAGGAACCGTTATGAAACTTGGTGATCCATCTGCACAGATGAATATAGAAACCATTCCGACAGGTTCACTTAGTCTTGATTTGGCACTTGGACTTGGCGGTATTCCTAAGGGAAGAATTGTTGAGATATATGGACCGGAATCAAGTGGTAAGACAACGGTTACATTACATATGATAGCAGAAGTCCAGAAAAGAGGAGGCATTGCGGGATTCATTGATGCAGAGCACGCACTTGATCCGGTTTATGCTAAAAATATAGGCGTTGATGTAGATAATCTTTACATTTCCCAGCCTGATTGCGGAGAACAGGCATTAGAAATTACAGAAACAATGGTACGTTCCGGTGCGGTAGACATTATCGTAGTGGACTCTGTTGCAGCGCTTGTTCCGAAAGCAGAAATTGATGGAGAAATGGGAGATTCCCATGTGGGCTTACAAGCAAGATTGATGTCTCAGGCACTGAGAAAATTAACTGCTGTTATCAGTAAATCAAATTGTACAGTAATTTTCATTAATCAGTTACGTGAAAAAGTAGGTGTTATGTTTGGGAATCCTGAAACAACAACAGGTGGACGTGCATTGAAATTCTATTCTTCTGTGCGTATGGATGTAAGACGTATTGAATCTTTAAAACAGGCAGGAGAAGTAATCGGTAACAGAACCCGTGTGAAAGTTGTGAAAAATAAAATTGCACCTCCTTTCAAAGAAGCGGAATTTGATATTATGTTTGGTGAAGGTATTTCCAAAGTAGGAGATATTCTTGATATTGCCGCAGATATCGGCATCGTAAACAAAAGCGGTGCATGGTATGCATATGAAGGTAATAAAATCGGACAGGGTCGTGAGAATGCAAAACAGTATTTGAAAGATAATCCAATGATTATGCAGGAAATTGAGCAAAAAGTACGTGCACATTACGGCTTAGATGCAGATGGTGAAAAACAGACGATAGAGGAATAACATGACGCTAAATCGTGAATTTTCAATGAATAAAAACAGTTCTTTTGTGACTTCGTTGGAAGAGTATGATAAGACCAGAGTAAAAGTATACATTGATGGGAAGTTCGCTTTTGTATTATACAAGAGCGAACTTCGTTCTTTAGAAATAAAGCAGGATGAAGTGATTTCACAGGAAACATTGCAGGAAGTGTATGAAAAACTGTTGCCGTTAAGAGGAAAAAAACGGGCATTGAACCTTTTGCAAAAGAAAAGTTATACAGAAAAGCAACTGCGAGATAAGCTGGAAAGTGGTTTTTATCCGGATGAAATAATAGACATTATTATAGAGTATGTAAAACAGTATCATTATATCGATGACCTGCAATATGCCAAAGATTATATTACTTATTATAGTGAATATAGAAGTCGTGGCAGAATTGAGATGGATTTATGGAAAAAAGGAATCGAAAAAGAGATTGTGAAAGATGCATATTATGCATTGAATGAAGATACGGAACTTACAGATGAGACTGTTTTGATAAAGGCAATTCTTGAAAAGAAGCATTATGACTATGACATGGCCGGATATGAAGAAAAACAGAAAATGACGGCTTATTTATATAGAAAAGGATTTCAGATAGACAAAATTCATCAAATGCTTGAAAAACAGAGCGTTTCTTCTTAGGTAATTTACATAACAAAGTGCCTAATTTGCTTGACATAACATGTATTATTGTTTAAAATTGAACTGTTGTAAATATGTAGGCGATGAAAAGTATGCAAGTACTTTTCCTTGTTATATGATTAGAATACTTTATACATAAAGATTATTCTATTATAAGTACAATGAAAATTAAATAAGGAGGTGCTCCTGTACATGCTTGAGATTTTAATAGCGGTACTCGTGACTTGCGTTGTTGTAGCGCCTGTGTCGGCTGTTGTTGCGACTTCTTATCGGAAAAAAGTCGTAGAAGCAAAGATTGGCAGCGCAGAAAGCAAAGCACGTGAGATCATTGATGAAGCTCTTAAAACTGCTGAAACAAAGAAGCGTGAAGCACAGCTCGAGACAAAGGAAGAGTCTATTCGTGTAAAGAATGAACTCGACAAAGAAATCAAAGAGCGCAGAGCTGAAGCGCAGCGATATGAACGTAGAGTACAGCAGAAGGAAGAGAACATCGAAAAGAAAGCCGATGCTATCGAAAAGAAAGAAGCAAGTCTGGCAGCTAAAGAAGAAGCTTTAGCAAAACAGCGTGAAGAAATCGCAAAACTGAACGAGCAGCGTATACAGGAACTTGAAAGAATCTCCGGATTAACCTCTGAACAGGCAAAAGAATATTTACTGAAAATTGTTGAAGATGAAGTGAAACATGAGTCCGCAGTTATGATCAAAGAGATGGAAACACGGGCGAAAGAAGAAGCTGATAAAAAGGCAAAAGAATATGTAGTAAATGCAATTCAGAAATGTGCAGCTGATCATGTATCAGAAACTACAATCTCTGTTGTCCAGCTTCCAAATGATGAAATGAAAGGTCGAATCATTGGTAGAGAAGGTCGTAACATTAGAACTCTCGAAACAATGACAGGTGTTGATTTAATTATCGACGATACACCGGAGGCTGTTATCTTATCGGCATTTGACCCAATCAGAAGAGAAGTGGCGAGAATTGCCCTTGAGAAATTAATCGTGGATGGTCGTATTCATCCGGCCAGAATCGAAGAAATGGTCGAAAAGGCTCAGCGTGAAGTTGAAGTAATGATTAAAGAAGAAGGTGAAGCAGCGACTCTTGAAGTAGGAGTGCATGGTATTCATCCTGAATTAGTCAGATTACTTGGTAAGATGAAGTTTAGAACAAGCTACGGACAGAATGCATTAAAGCATTCTATCGAAGTTGCTCAGTTGTCAGGTTTACTTGCGGCTGAGATGGGACTCGATGTCAGAATGGCTAAGAGAGCGGGTCTTCTCCATGATATTGGTAAAGCAGTTGACCATGAAATGGAAGGTTCCCATATCCAGCTTGGTTCGGAACTTTGTAGAAAGTATAAAGAATCAGCGACTGTTATTAATGCAGTTGAATCACATCATGGTGATGTGGAAGCTCAGTCCTTAATAGCATGTATTGTACAAGCAAGTGATACAATATCTGCAGCAAGACCGGGTGCTAGAAGAGAAACATTAGAAACATATACTAGCAGATTAAAACAGTTAGAAGAAATCACAGACAATTTCAAAGGTGTAGATAAATCTTTTGCTATCCAGGCGGGTAGAGAGATTCGAGTAATGGTAGTTCCTGAGCAGATTTCTGACTCAGATATGGTATTACTTGCCAGAGATATTTCTAAGAAGATTGAATCTGAATTAGAATACCCTGGACAGATTAAAGTAAATGTTATCAGAGAGAGTCGTGTAATTGATTACGCGAAATAAAATGAACAGATTGATAAAGAGTAAAGATGTGAATACATTTTTACTCTTTTTCTTTTAGAAAACTGTTTTATTTTTGAATATGGAATGATAGAATAAAATTGCATATTATGCATACTAGAATTGGGAGGATACGAATGTGGAAAAAACATTAGAAGGTATTTTGCAGGAATGCAAAGAGAAGGACATTAAATTTGTAGATTTTAAGATGACAGATATTGATGGCAGATGGCGTCATCTGAGTATTCCTGTTGATAGATTAAATGAAGATACGCTTACATACGGAATCGGTTTTGATGGTTCTAATTATGGATATGCACCAATTGAGAGTAGTGATATGGTATTTGTACCGGATTTGAGTACAGCAGTAATTGATCCGTTTGCAGAGATTCCTACGCTTACTATGATTGGGGATGTAATGGTTATTGACAGACCGGAAAACAGACCATTTGACCAGTATCCTCGTAATGTTGCAAAGAGAGCTGTTGAATATATGAAAGAGCTTGGTGTTGCAGATGAAATGATTATCGGACCGGAATATGAATTTTATGTATTTGATCAGGTGGCTTATGAAACACGTCCTGAAAGTACAGGATTTTCTATTGATGCAAGTCAGGCTGAGTGGAGCACCTTCAATAACGGTTATCAGATTAGAAATAAGACAGGATATCATTGTGATGTTCCAATGGATGTAAACCAGACACTTCGTAATAAAATCTGTATGATGATGGAAGACTGGGGAGTAAAGGTAAAATACCATCATACAGAAGTTGGTGGCTGTGGTCAGCTTGAGGTAGAGGTTGAACTCGGCGAAATGACAAAAATGGCTGATAATACAATGGTGGCAAAATATATTATTAAAAATGCTGCTATGCAGGAAGGCCGTACAGCGACATTTATGCCAAAACCAATTGCTAAAGAAGCAGGTAGCGGTATGCATGTACATATGCAGCTTTTCAAAAATGGTGAACCGATTTTCTATGACGAAAATGGTTATGCACAGCTTAGTGATACAGCACTTTGGTTTATCGGTGGTTTATTAAAGCATGCAGCAAGTATTTGTGCAATTACAAATCCTTCTACAAATTCATACAAACGTCTTGTGCCAGGATTTGAAGCACCTGTTACAATCGGATACGCAATGGCAAACAGAAGTGCGGTAGTCAGAATTCCTGCATATGCCAAAGCACCTAAAAATAAACGTTTTGAGCTTCGTAATCCGGATGCGACTTGTAATCCATACTATGCATATGCAGCAATTCTTATGGCAGGTCTTGATGGTATTAAAAATAAAATTGATCCACATGCTAATGGCTGGGGACCATATGACTTTAATTTGTATACTTTATCTGATGAAGAGAAAGCGAAAATTGACGGATTGCCAAAGAGCTTGGATGAAGCTTTGACAGCACTTGAAAAGGATCATGATTACCTGACAGTAGGTGGCGTATTCCCTGAAAGACTGCTTCAAATTTGGATTGAAAAGAAACGTAAAGAAATGAATATGATTGAAAGTATTCCACATCCGGCAGAATTCGAAATGTATTATTCATTATAATTTGAAGGATTGCTATTGCGAAAAAGAATACTTTTTAGTAAAATAGCATGAATAGAATGTATGATTGTATACAATCATACAAAGCGATATAGATAGTCTAGATAAAAGGACGTTGATTGAGGAGTAACAATATGACATATCAAGAACTTAGCCGAGTAGAATTAGAGGCATTAAAAAAAGAATTAGACAAACAATTCGACGAAGTGAAAGCGAAAGGTCTGAAACTCAATATGTCCAGAGGAAAACCGGGAATAGCACAGCTTACATTGTCTATGCCTATGCTGGATGTAATTAACAGTCAGTCAGACATGAATACTGTTCTCGGAAATGATACCCGTAATTATGGTGATTTGGATGGTATCGGTGAATGTAGAAAACTGTTAGCAGACATGATGGGAGTAAACAAAGATAATGTGGTTGTTTGCGGTAACTCCAGTTTGAACATTATGTATGATACCGTTTCCCGTTCCATGATGAAAGGTGTAAATGGTTCTACCCCATGGTGCAAGCTTGATAAAGTGAAGTTTTTATGTCCGGTTCCGGGATATGACAGACATTTTAAGATTACAGAATATTTCGGAATTGAAATGATTGCTGTTCCAATGGATGAAAATGGTCCGGATATGGATATGGTAGAACAGTATGTAAATAATGATGAAGCTGTAAAAGGTATTTGGTGTGTGCCGAAATACTCCAACCCATCCGGTATTTCTTATTCTGATGAAGTAGTAAAACGTTTTGCGAATTTGAAACCGGCAGCGGAAGATTTCCGTCTTTATTGGGATAATGCATATGGCATTCATCATTTGTATGAAGATAAGCAAGATGAAATCCTGAATATTTTAGAAGAGTGTGAAAAAGCCGGAAATCCGGATATGGTGTATATTTTTGCATCTACCTCTAAGATTAGTTTCCCGGGTTCCGGTGTATCTGCAGTAGCATCTTCAATCAAGAATATTGATTTTATTGAAAGCCAGATGACAATACAGACAATTGGACATGATAAGATTAACCAGCTCCGTCACGCACGCTATTTCAAAAATATTGATGGTTTGAATGAACATATGAAAAAACATGCAGACATTCTTCGCCCGAAGTTTGAAGCGGTAGTGAATACATTGGAAGAAGAGCTTGGCGGTCTTGGAATCGGTACATGGACAAAACCAAACGGCGGATATTTCATTTCATTTGATGCGATGGAAGGCTGTGCAAAAGCAATCGTTGCAAAATGTAAAGAAGCAGGTGTTGTATTGACAAATGCAGGAGCAACCTATCCATATGGAAAGGATCCAAAAGACAGCAATATCCGAATTGCTCCAACATTCCCGTCCAGTGAAGAAATGGAAGAAGCAACAGCACTATTTGTTCTTTGTGTAAAACTTGTTAGCGTGGAAAAATTATTGCAGGCATAAAGAAAAGAAATTGCAAATAAATATAGTGAATTGCAAATAAAGATTGTGAAGGAAGCAGTAACAGACTATGTCAGAAGAATTCAAAAGATTAGAACGGAATCTTATCAGTAAAGGTGCAATTATAGATTACTATCAGGATACAATGCAGATTCCGAATGGAAATATAGTGAAATGGGATTTGATTGACCATAAAGGAGCCGCTGCGGCGTTACCGGTTCGTGAGGATGGTAAAATTCTTATGGTAAAGCAGTATCGAAATGCGCTGGAGCGATATACACTGGAAATTCCTGCAGGAGGTCTTCAGTCTGCTGATGAGCCGACAAGGGATGCGGCAGCAAGAGAATTAGAAGAGGAAACCGGGTATAAGGCAAACGAGCTTACAATGCTTATCTCTATCTATACAACAGTGGCTTTTTGTAATGAAAAGATTGATATTTACCTTGCAAGAAATTTGAAAAAAAGCTGCCAGAATTTAGATGAAGACGAGTATATTGATGTTTATGCAATGGAGCTGGATGAGCTTGTACAAATGATTTATGACGGTAAGATTCAGGATTCCAAGACAGTAAGTGCAATTATGGCATATAAGAATCTGCTTGCAGATGAAAAGGCTTAGAAACTGTAATATAGTTAAGTGAAAACATATAAAAGAGGACATCCACATACAATGTAAAAAGTATGTGGAGTCTTTTTTTATATGAAAAATCAATTAAAAAGAATGCTGTCGATTGTATTACTGGGAATCGGAGTCGGTTTTTTTTGTATGCTTTTTCAGCAGGACCGTTTGCTGTTTCAGACAGGGTTGTTAGATGCATATACAATCAGTCCCATAAAATATCAGGAGATTAATCAGAAGATTTTGCTTGGTTATGTATTAAAACAGAGATTACTATGTTCCCTGATGATAAGTTTACTTGCAACAACCTATTTAGGAATAGCAGTCAGCTATTTGTATTTACTTTTGTACGGAGGGGCATTAGGACTTATGACTGCAGCGGCATTATTACGTTATGGCCTGAAGGGGCTTCTTTTCATTTTTATGAGCATGTTTCCGCATCAGTTTGTTTTGTTTCCAAGCTTTATGCTGCTTTCATGTGTAGCATGCAGTTTGTGTAGGTATCTCTATTTTCAGGATGTATCGTTACATTTCGCAGGAAAGAAAAGAAATATTTTAATGAAGTATATGATGTTACTTTTGATTTGTAATGCAGTTGTCATAATTGGGTGTTATATTGAGAGTTATGTAAATCCACAGATGCTGAAAATGGTTCTAAAATTTTTTTGAAAAAATTTTTAAGATGCGTTTTTCAATATCTTGTATTAAAAAATCAGGGGATTGACGATATATGGTATTTTAGGTAAAAATGTCGAAAAATCAAGGGAAAATGGGCGAAAAATGAGATTGCTTTTCATGAAAATTATGATTATAATGAACACTAGACTATGGGGAGTTTCAAAAAACTAAAGGGAAAGTAATCTTATGGAAAAAGAAATACAGTCATTTATAACGTATTTACATAACATCAAGAAAACTTCTCAAAATACAGAGTTATCGTATCAGAGAGATTTAACGAAGTTTAGACGTTATGCGGAAGAAAACGGAATTAGTGACATTCAGGGGATAGAATGGCAACATTTAAACGGATATATCGATTCTTT
Source organism: Lachnospiraceae bacterium (assembly GCA_015056725.1). Taxonomy (GTDB): domain Bacteria; phylum Bacillota; class Clostridia; order Lachnospirales; family Lachnospiraceae; genus 1XD8-76. The sequence continues at coordinate 20,232 of SVFS01000012.1, forward strand.
AAAGGCACAGAACTTTAAAGCGGCAACAATATCCAGAAATATTGCAAGTATCAAAGCGTTTTATCATTATCTGGTAAAGCTGGGAGTTATTACAGACGATATTTCCGTTTCCTTAAAAGCACCTAAAATCGAAAAGAAAATGCCTGGAATATTAACGGCACAGGAAATATCTGATTTGTTAGAGACTCCAAAAGGGGATTCTGATAAAGAAATCCGTGATAAAGCAATGCTTGAATTGTTATATGCTACAGGAATTCGTGTATCAGAGCTTATTACCTTAAAGGTTTCGGATGTAAATATGCAGATGAGTTTTTTGATTTGCAGAGATAATGACAGAGAGCGCATGATTCCGTTTGGACATCAGGCAAGAGCAGCGCTTCTTCGTTACATGGAATGCGTAAGAGAGAGAATGCTTACAGATGAAAATAGTGATGTGCTGTTTGTGAATTGTTCCGGACAAGCAATGAGCAGACAAGGATTTTGGAAACTGATTAAGCATTATGCGAGAAAAGCCAATATCACAGGCGAGATTACACCACATACACTCAGACATTCCTTTGCAGCACATTTGGTTGAAAACGGAGCGGATTTAAAAAGTGTTCAGGAAATGCTTGGACATTCCGATATTTCAACGACACAAATATATGCCAATATGGGGCAGAATCATTTGCGTGAAATTTATACAAAAGCTCATCCAAGAAGATAATATAGTTACGGAGTCCTGTCGGCAGATAATAGCGCTGTCGATGGGATTTTTTGTATATATTATATGGTTTAAATAATGTGATATTATTGCAGACATACTATAGTAAATGTGTTTGTAACAGAGATGGAAAAAAAGTGTTTTGGAAAGGAGAAAAAAGATGGCAGTAGTAACAGTTACAATGGAAAATTTTCAAAAAGAGATTATGGAGAGTGAACAGGTTGTTCTGATAGACTTTTGGGCATCCTGGTGCGGACCATGTAAAATGGTATCACCGATTATTGATGAGATAGCAGATGAGAACCCATCAATTAAAGTGGCAAAAGTGAATGTGGATGAACAGCCGGCACTTGCAGCACGCTTTCAGGTAATGAGCATCCCGACACTTGTTGTTATGAAAGACGGCAAGATTGTGAATCAGTCAGCAGGAGCAAAACCGAAACAGCAGATTTTAGATATGTTAGGATAAGCAAGATGGAAAAAATATATGATGTAATTATTATAGGCGGCGGACCGGCAGGTTACACCGCCGCTTTATATACGGTACGAGCCGGATTTTCTACGTTGTTAATTGAAAAAATGTCGGCGGGTGGACAAATGACGCAGACAAATGAGATTGATAATTATCCCGGATTCAATGAAGGGATTGATGGCTTTACTCTTGGTATGAAAATGCAACAGGGTGCGGAAAGATTCGGCGCGCAGACGGTATATGAAGAAGTAGTATCAACTAAACTTTGCGAAAAGATTAAATCTGTATCAACCATAAAAAACACATACTATGGAAAAGTAGTAATGATTGCAACCGGAGCGGAACATCGCATGCTTGGAATAGAGGATGAAGCACTCTTAACCGGAAGAGGTGTATCTTATTGTGCTACATGTGATGGGATGTTTTATAAGGGGAAAAATGTAGTAGTAGTGGGTGGTGGTAACTCAGCTGTTGCAGATGCCCTTGTACTTTCCAGAATTGCAAATAAAGTAATGATTGTTCATCGTAGAGATACGCTTCGGGCTACAAAACTTTATCACGAACAGCTAATGCAAACAGAAAATGTGGAATTTTATTGGGATAGCATTGTGACAAAGCTTATCAGTGATGGAACACTCACCCATGTTAAGCTTCAAAATGTAAAGACAAAAGAAGAACAGTTGCTTGAGACGGACGGATTATTTGTCAGTATTGGGAGAAGTCCTGTGACAAATGTATTTTCAGAGCAGATCCGTTGTGATGAAAATGGATATATTATTGCAGATGAAACGACCTGTACGAATATACCGGGGGTATATGCAATAGGAGATGTGCGTACGAAAGAAGTACGGCAGATTGTTACAGCAGCATCAGATGGTGCTGTTGCAGCTCATTATGCTGAAAAATATTTGCTGGAAGAATAATGACTAAGAGAATCATTATAAGGAGAATGGAATGCAATATATCATTTCTTTTTTAGAAGGAATTATTACGTTTATATCGCCGTGCTTATTACCGATGCTTCCGATTTATATTTCTTATTTTGCAGGTGGTGGAGAGAGAAGTACACGAAAAACGGTAACAGGGGCATTGGGATTTGTACTTGGTTTTACCATTGTTTTTATTGCAATGGGTGCACTGGCAGGAACAATAGGAAGCTTTTTGATGAATTATCAGCGGATTGTGAATCTGATTATGGGGCTTATTATTATTCTGTTTGGGCTGAATTATCTTGGCATTTTCAAATGGAATTTATTTAACGGAATAAATAAGAGTGTCAGCACAGATAATATGAGCTTTGGCTCAGCAATGCTTCTTGGAATCGTTTTTTCTGTGGGATGGACTCCTTGCGTGGGAGCATTTCTTGGATCAGCCCTGATGCTTGCAACACAACAGGGGAAAGTACTTATTGGTATGGGAATGCTCTTGTGTTATTCTTTAGGACTCGGTGTGCCGTTTCTCGTAAGTGCGATTTTAATTGATAGGTTGAAGTTTGCATTTGATTTTATTAAACGGAATTATAAAGTTGTTAATCTTATTAGTGGAAGCATACTTGTGCTTATCGGTGTACTCATGGCATCAGGAATGCTTGGAACATGGATGGCGTTATTGAGCTGAGAGTAGATACTATAATCTATTGCGTAATGTAAGGAGTGAACATGAATAAAAGTGTAAAGTGGACAATATTGATTGCGATTGCATTCGTATTATTGATTGTAGGAGCATCTGTTGCATACAGTAAGCTTGGGGCAGATTTTGAATCACCACAGCTTGCAGTGGTAGAGAATGAAACAGAAGCTGATGTGGAGAATGTACAACAGACAGAGACAAGCGATGAAACTGTAGCAGAAGAGCAGGAAGAAACAGGAAAAACAGAACAAGAAACAATCCAGGCACCGGATTTTACGATGTATGATATCGATGGAAATGATTTACAATTGTCGGACTTTTCCGGGAAACCGGTAATATTGAACTTTTGGGCAAGCTGGTGCGGACCGTGTAAAAGTGAAATGCCGGATTTTCAGGACGCATACAAGGAATATGGTGAAGAGATTCAATTCCTGATGGTAAATTTGACAGATGGTTATCAGGAAACGGTTGAAAGAGCATCTTCTTTTATCAATGATGCGGGGTACACATTTCCGGTATATTATGATACGGATACTGCAGGTGCGTCTACTTACGGAGTGTATTCCATACCGATGACATTTTTTGTTGATAAAGACGGTAATATGGCAGCATATGCACAGGGTGCAATTAATAAGGAAACATTGCAGACAGGGATCAATATGATTTATAACAGATAGTCTGACAGATTTGCACGGAAAATCTTGACCGCACTGCAAAATAAGACATATAATGCTAAAGTCAGAAATGTTTTGAGGAGAAGAGGAAAATGAAAAAATTACCATTTGTAACGAAACAGCAGATTGAAGAAATCGTAAAGACTTATCCTACGCCGTTTCACATTTATGATGAAAAAGGGATTCGTGAGAATGCAAAAGCATTTAAAGAAGCGTTTTCATGGAATCCGGGATTTCGTGAGTATTTTGCAGTAAAGGCAACTCCGAATCCATATTTGATTGATATTTTGACAGAGTATGGTTTTGGAACAGACTGTTCTTCGCTTACAGAGCTTATGCTCAGCAAAGCAATGGGCTTAAGCGGAGACAAAGTAATGTTTTCGTCAAACGATACACCGGTTGAAGAGTTTGCATACGCAAATGAAATGGGTGCAATCATTAATCTGGATGATATTACACATATTGAATGTTGTGAGGAAGCATGCGGCGGTAAATTACCGGAAACGATGAGTTGTCGTTTTAATCCGGGTGGAATTTTCACATTAAGTAATGGTATTATGGACAACCCCGGAGATTCTAAATACGGTCTTACAACAGAGCAAATGTTTGAAGCTTTCAAAATTTTGAAAGATAAAGGCGTAAAGAGATTTGGTATTCATGCATTTCTTGCAAGTAATACCGTGACAAATGATTATTATCCACAGCTTGCAAAGCAGTTGTTTAAGCTGGCGGTAGAGCTTGAAAAGGAAACAGGTGCAGATGTCTGCTTTATCAACTTATCAGGAGGCGTTGGTATTCCATACAGCCCTAATCAGCAAAAGAATGACATCTATGCGATAGGTGAAGGTGTCAGAAAAGCATATGAAGAAATTCTTGTTCCGGAAGGAATGGGTGATGTGGCGATTTATGCAGAGCTTGGCCGTTTCATGATGGGACCCTATGGTGCGCTTGTGACAAAGGCAATTCATGAAAAACATACACATAAAGAATATATTGGTGTAGATGCCTGTGCAGTGAATTTGATGAGACCGGCAATGTATGGTGCATATCATCATATTACAGTACTTGGAAAAGAAGATGCAGAATGCGACCATGTATATGATGTAGTAGGTTCTCTTTGCGAGAATAATGATAAATTCGCGATTGACAGAAAGCTCCCGAAAATTGATAAAGGAGACTATTTATTTATTCATGATACAGGTGCGCATGGTTTTGCAATGGGATATAACTATAATGGTAAGTTAAAGTCAGCAGAGCTTCTTTTAAAGGAAGATGGAAGTGTGCAGTTAATCAGAAGAGCAGAGACACCAAAGGATTATTTTGCAACCTTTGACGGACTTGATATTTATGAGAAATTTGAATTTTAATTGTAGGATTTACATATTTGATGTTAAAACAGTTATTTGCAAAAAGTATAAAAACTTTTAAAAAAAGAAAAGGTGTATCCAATGTGGGGATTTTATGTTTGCTATGTATAAGTGCGGTAGCAAGCATAATTGTAGTTAGTCGATGGAATATAATACGCATTCCTGTTCCACATATAGGGCAGGTCCTTGGTGTGCCGATAATTTCTGATATATCGTTTTTGCAAGAAAAGCAAAGAGTGTCTGCAAAAGAGAACCCAGGAGTTTGCTTTGAAGATGTTTTGCTTCCTTATGATATGCAAGAGATTTGCTATTTATCACAGAACTGTAATGAAGAGTGGATTGGTAGATTGACGGTATCCGATGAGCTAAAAAAAGATTATTTTTTATGTGCTGCCGAAGATTCATACTGGGAAAAGAAAACTGAGGCGATGCGTAGTAATCATAAATTTGTTATATGGTTAGTAGGCGAAAATGATTATTATGAACTTCAACTTGTGGTGTCAGGTATGCCTGTGCTTGCAATAGAAGAAAGTCGGCAGGAATTGCAAGAGAAAGTACCTTATGAAGTGGATCCGGATGCTTATGTATACGATCCGGATATTTTGTGTTATGGCACGTTAAGATTGTTTGGTTCAGAGATGGATTCTGAACGATATGAAATTGTTCAGACAAATGTCCGATATTATCTAAAAGGTGCAATGACAAAAAGATTGGATAAAAAAAGTTATTCACTAAAACTTTTGGATTATAATGAGGGAGAGGTGAAAACGTCACTTCTGGGTATGGGTGAAAGTGAATCATGGAAGTTGAATGCATTGGCAACGGATGAAAATAGGATTCGTGAAAAAACAGCAGCTCAAATATGGGAACAATTTGATAGCGCAAATATAGAAGTAGAGCAACCGGGTCCGAAAGAAGAATATGTAGAAGTGGTTGTAAATAATCAATATGTAGGTATTTATTGTTTGCTAAAACCTGTAGATGAGCATGCGCTGAATCTGGATTCTAATGATATTCTTTACAAGATGGTTAGCAGCGATCTCACATCGGATGAAAGTATTCAAACTGCTATAGATAACGGCTGGAAGGTTCAAATACCAATAAGAATTCGTTATCCGAAGAAAATAGAAAATTACCATTTGGCATGGTATCCTATACGAGACTGGCTGAATATTTTTTATAACAACGAAACAGTAGACTATAAAAGGATTGAAAACAAAGCTCAAATTACCAATTTGGAAGATGCGACAATGTTTCTTATGACATGCACTGCTAGTGATAATTCTTTCAAAAATTCTTATTATGCTGCTAATGTTTCAAGTCCGGGTGAATATATGATGACATGGTGCCCGTGGGATTTAGATTATACGTTTGGGAATATGTGCGATGGAGAGATGAAAGATGTTTCGACTTTCAACAATGATTATAAGGTGGTATATCAGAATAACGAATTCGAAAAGCTTATGAGCACAGATGGAAGCGAGATAGGTGAAGAGTTCTTGATGCGTTGGAAAGAATATCGAGAAGGTTTTTTGAGTACAGATAACATCGTTGGATTGCTCAAGAAAAACAGAAATTATTTGATTGAAACAGGAGCAATGGAAAGAGAGAAAAAGCGTTGGCCTGAATATGGTATCAGTGAAGATATAGACTATCTTCTTGAATATCAAGAAAAGCGTATGGAATGGTTGGACGAATATTTCGAAGCATGGACAAGTCAATAAAAGAAAGTGAAATAAGTCCCAATAGTATATTCAGATATTGTTGAATTATGAGAAAAAGAAAACCCCTTGTAAACATTATGTTTACAAGGGGTTTACTGCAGGAGATGGGACTTGAACCCACACATAGTCACCTACGTCAGATTTTGAGTCTGATGCGTCTGCCATTCCGCCACTCCTGCGTGTCTCTTAAAGACAATTTATACTATCACATTTATAAATTTATGGCAAGTGGGTTTTTGGAAAAAAATTTAAGGTAAATATGCATAAATCATGCAGGTGTGTTTACTGTTATTTTTCACAAAAATTGTAATGTTATGTAAATTATGCTTACAAACTTGAAATGGATTTGATAAACTATAAATATGCGTGAAATGATACTTTTTCACTTGTTTTGATAAGAAAAAAGACAGAAATTATGTAAACTGTATAAATTTGGAAAAACCGGGCATGCTAAAGATTATAGAAAGGAAAAACAATGTTTAAAATTGGTGACTATGTAGTATATGGTACGAATGGGGTTTGCAGGATTGATTCTATCGGAACCTTGAATATGGGGATGGGTGACAGAGAGTATTATACGTTAACACCGGTGTACGAAAAGAAGAGTAAGCTGTTTATACCGGTTGACAATCAGAAAATTGTTATGCGTCCTGTTTTGACAAGGCAGGAAACAGATAAGCTGATTGATGAAATACAAAATATTGATGTGCTTTGTGTAGAAGATGAAAAGAAACGCGAAGAAGTCTACAAAGAGGCTATGCGTACCTGTGACAGCAAGCAGTGGGTACGCATTATCAAAACACTCTATCTAAGGAAGCTGGATCGCATGCAGCATGGAAAAAAAGCAACTAGCAGCGACGAGAAATATCTTCATATGGCACAGCAGAATTTATATGGTGAGATGGCGTTTGCTTTAGAAATTCCCAAAGAAGAAGTGGAACATTTCATTGCAGAACGTATGCAGGAAAAACACTAATTAAAAACCTGCTCCAGCTTTTTATACACATAGAAAAATGCAGGGATTAAGAAGGCGTCGGCCATAATCCATGCCGCAGGGTGGGCAAAGCATACTCCGTTAAATCCAAAACTTGGTACAAGGATAAAGCTTACCAGAGTACGTGCAACCATTTCGCAGACACCTGCCAAAATGGCAAAACGAGGAAAGCCCATGCCTTGAATCAGGAAACGGACAATATTTATTATCGCTAACAGAAAATAGAAAAGCCCTGTAACAAATAAAAACTTATAAGCATCGTTTAGAATTACTGTTTCTTTTGCATCTAAGAAAAGAAGCAGTAATTTTTTGCCTGCAAGAACAATGGCAGAAAATGAAATAACTGAATATCCGGCACCTAATAGGATACAATCCTTTAAGCCCTGTTTAATACGCAAAAGCTTTTTGGCACCTACATTTTGACCGCCAAAGGTTGCCATTGTTGCACCCATTGCATCGAATGGACAGACAAGAAACATATTCAGTTTACTTGCAGCAGTTATAGAAGCAACTGCTGCAGAACCAAGTGAATTGGTAGCGCGTTGCAAAATAACAGAACCAATGGCTGTAATGGAATATTGGAGTCCCATCGGAACACCCATTCCGCACAGTAAGGACATATAATGTTTGTCAATTGCGGCTTCCGATCTGGAAATGTGTAGAATCGGAAACTTTAAAATCATAAAAATGAGACAACCGCTTCCGGCAATAAACTGGGAAATAACGGTTGCATATGCGGCACCTTCTACACCCATTCCAATATTTGCAATGAACCATAAGTCTAAAACGATATTGATAAGAGAAGCTAACAGCAAAAAGTAGACCGGTGTTTTGGAGTCGCCGAGAGAACGCAAAATACCGGAGGTTAAGTTATATAAAAAGGTAATCGGAATACCAAGAAAAATAATATATATATATTTGTAAGCATCTTCCAGGATATCTGCCGGAGTATCCATAAGAACAAGTATAGAGCGACAAAATACAGCTACAATAATAGTTATTACAACAGAAAAAATCACAGAAAGATAGATGCCGTTTGCAAGAAATTTGCGTAAGCTTTCATAATCCCCTGCACCAAAACGCTGGGCAATTGGAATAGCAAAACCACTACAGATACCCATACAAAATCCAAGAATCATAAAGTTGATAGAGCCGGTAGAACCTACCGCTGCAAGTGCATGTACACCGATGCATTTTCCTACGATAATGGTATCTACCAGAGAATAGAACTGCTGGAATAATAATCCAATCAGAGTTGGAATGGTAAATCCCAAAATTAAAGACATCGGATCACCGTTTGTCATGTCTTTGGCACCACCATTTGTCTGCCTGGAGGATGGAGTTTTTGATTTTGGATTGCGTAAAGATGTCAAAATTTTCATACTTTATACCTTATATTAGTACTAATGAAACAAATATATATAGTCTGTGATGATATATTATCAGATTTATTAAAAAATGCATCATACAAAAGTAACAAAAAAATCTATGATTGACAGTGTTTTTGTAGTCATTTATAATTTGTTCTATATGTTTTGTTAAAATAGATTGGAGGAAAACAAATAATGAACAATGAAAAAGAATTTAAGCCGTATGTTCCGGCTGACAAAGTACTGCCAGAACTTACAGTAACGTCCATTATTGTTGGTATCATTTTGGCGGTAGTATTCGGGGCTGCCAACGCATATCTTGGATTACGTGTGGGAATGACTGTTTCAGCGTCTATTCCGGCTGCAGTAATCTCAATGGGTATTATCCGTGTGGTTATGAAAAGAGAATCCATTTTGGAAAACAATATGGTTCAGACAATTGGCTCTGCAGGTGAATCTGTAGCAGCAGGTGCAATTTTCACATTGCCGGCATTATTTATGTGGGCAGCTGAAAGTGGAGATGCTATGCCATCTCTTGTAGAAATTGCTTTAATCGCTTTAGTAGGCGGTATTCTTGGTGTACTCTTTATGATTCCGCTTCGTCAGGCACTTATCGTTCAGGAGCATGGTAAATTACCATATCCGGAAGGACAGGCTTGTGCTGAAGTACTTGTTGCAGGTGAAGAAGGTGGTGCTAAGGCATCTACAGTATTTACAGGACTTGGTGTTGCTGCAGTATACAAATTTATTGCAGACGGCTTGAAAGTATTCCCAAGCGAAGTTGATTTTAGTATTGATTCTTATAAAGGTTCCGGTATCGGTGTGGATGTACTTCCGGCACTTCTCGGTGTTGGTTACATTTGTGGACCACAGGTATCTTCCTACTTATTAGCAGGTGGTACTGTTGCATGGTTTGTACTTATGCCATTCATGGTTTTAATTGGTGGTTCTACAATCCTTTATCCGGCAGAAATTTCTATTGCAGAAGTATTTGCACAGGAAGGAACATGGGGTATCTGGAGTAACTATATCCGTTATATCGGTGCAGGTGCTGTTGCTGCCGGCGGTATCATGAGCCTGATTAAGAATCTTCCGTTAATTGTAAAAACATTTAGAGATGCAGTAAAAGTGTATGGTAAAAAGTCAGAAGATTCCGGTAGCAGATTAAATCAGGATCTTCCGATGTCATTCGTACTTGCAGTAATCGCTGTTACAGCAGTAGCTATGTGGCTGATTCCGGCAATTCCTGTAAGCTTACTTGGCGCAATTATTATTGTTATTTTCGGTTTCTTCTTTGCTACAGTATCTTCTCGTATGGTTGGTATCGTAGGAAGTTCAAACAATCCGGTATCCGGTATGGCAATTGCTACACTGTTGATTTCTACAATTATTTTCAAAGCAACAGGTGCAGTAGGAATGCCTGGTATGGTTGCTTCTATTGCGGTTGGTTCTGTTATTTGTATCGTAGCTGCAATTGCAGGTGATACTTCTCAGGACTTAAAAACAGGATTTATCGTAGGTGCTACACCTAAGAAACAGCAGGTTGGTGAGCTTATCGGTGTTGTTGCTTCTGCAATAGCTATCGGCGGCGTATTATACTTATTAAGTGCTGCATGGGGCTTTGGTTCTACAGAACTTCCTGCTCCACAGGCTACACTTATGAAGATGGTAGTTGAAGGCGTTATGGGTGGAAATCTTCCTTGGGGTCTTGTATTCGTAGGTGTATTTATTGCAATTGTAGTTGAAATTCTTCGTATTCCTGTACTTCCGTTTGCAGTTGGTTTATACTTACCGATTCATTTAAGTACACCAATGATGCTTGGTGGTATCGTAAGATGGTGGTTTGATAAGAAGAAAGCAAACAGCGAAGCAGAGGAAAAAGCAAAAAATGCTGCTGTTGAACGCGGTGTGTTATATTCTTCCGGTTTAATTGCAGGTGAAGGTATTGTAGGTATTTTACTTGCAGTATTTGCAATTATTAAGGTAAGCCCGGACAAGACATTAGGTGATGCTATTAATTTATCCGGTTCCGTAAACTTCGGAAACTGGGGTGGACTTGTATTCTTCGCAGTTCTTACATTCTTATTATGTAAGGCTATCGTAGGAAGCAAGAAAAACAAATAGGAATATTATGGCGAAAAAGACAGAGAATTTTTTAGATTATGTTCCCAAACGAAATTCCTTATTTGGATGGGATAAAAATGACAAAGGGAATGTTGAAATCATAATATATAACAAAGGCTTGTTTAACCGTATTGCGCAGCTCGTATTCCGTAAGCCGAAAAAGAGCAGGATTGAGCTGGAAGATATGGGAACATTCATCTGGGAAACAATGGATGGAGAAATGACGGTGTATGAAATCGGCCAGCGCGTAAAAGAGCAGTTTGGCGAGAAAGCAGAGCCGTTATATGAAAGATTATCTACGTATATTAAGATTTTACACGAGAACAAATTTGTTGTGTATATGAACAAAATTAAAAAGAGATGATGGAAAGGGTGTGCATTTTTTTACACACCCTTTTTATGTGGGTTCTGCGGTTGAATTTTGCATGTTCATATGTTAGAATAAACTATTGTGAAAATGGGGATATTGTTGGAATGATTACAATATAACAGGCAGTCAAATGTCGATAGAAAGTATTTGAGAATGAATGGATTAATAGAAGTATTACAAAACAGAATCTTGATGACCGGTATTTTCAGCTGGTTTACGGCACAGATTTTAAAGACCATTATTCATATGTTTACCAATAAAGAATTTGATATTCGTCGAATGGTGGGAGATGGCGGGATGCCAAGCTGTCATTCAGCTACCGTAACAGCAGTAGCAATTACGACCGGATATGAGTGTGGATTTAGTTCGCCGCTTTTTGCAATAGCCGGAATTCTGGCTATTATTGTAATGCATGATGCAATGGGAGTTCGTCTGGAAACAGGAACACATGCAAAATTGTTGAATGAAATGATTACTCTTTTTGAAGCACTTGGTCAAAAACAGGTAAGTGTGGAAACAAAGCTGAAAGAATTTGTAGGCCATACCCCAATGCAGGTTTTGGTGGGCTTTTTGTGGGGCTTTTTAGTGGCATGGGCTGCAAACAGATGGATGTTTTAAATAGAGCATTTCTTGATAGACAAAGAAAGGTTTGTTGTAATTAAGAAATGCAAAATGAAAGAGAATAGTAAAATTGTAATAGAATGGAGATAAAGCATGAAGTACACATTTGAAAAACATATTGAACAAAATGAAAACGGAGCATTTATTGACATTCCTTTTAATGTCTGGGAAATCTGTAGACGAGAAGGTGATGTTCCGGCTAAGGTAAAAGTAGGCGAGACTATTTTTGTGTGTAATCTTGAGCCGAAGGAAGGCGGTTATTATAACATTCCGATTCAGAGTGAAATTATGGCAAAGCTTTCTTTTGATACGGAGTATAAAGTGTCTTTCCGTATCATGAAAACAAGCGTAGAAGACAGTCCATACAGTTCTTCTAATCCAATCCGTAAAATTGACAGCGTTGAGTGCATCTTGCAGCCACATGACGGTCTTTGTGGACAGGCATGTGTAGCAATGCTTGCGGGTATTACATTAGAAGAAACCATTAATATAATGCATTGCAGCGAATGGCAGGCAACAATTGCAAAAATTATTGGTGCTCTTAACTATTTCGGTTTAGAACATTCGGAAGAAATCGTATACACATGTGGTAAGACAGATGAAGTTGTACTTCCGAAATGTGCAGTGATTTTGGAAAAGATGGGACGCTTTAGTCATTATCTTGTTACATTTGACGGAAAATTCTATGATCCGAATTTAGGTGTTATGGAACAGTATGATTTAAGCAAAATGAAAGGGTATTTGGAAGTTCTTGTATAATACATGATATTACAGGAATGGTAATACATATGAATAAGTTTATATTACGACAGTCATTATTACTGTTGATTGCAACGATTGTCTGGGGAGTTGCTTTTGTTGCGCAAAGTGTAGGAATGGATTATGTGGGACCGTTTACGTTTCTGGCAAGCCGTTCCTATCTTGGTTTTGTGGTACTTTTACCGGTGATATCGGTAATGGATAGGGCACGCAAAAAAACACCTGCAGATGAAAACGATGAAAGACAGTATGGATGGAACAATAAAATATTAATAACAGGCGGCATTGTCTGTGGGACGGTCTTGATGGTGGCAAGCAGTCTCCAGCAGATTGGTATTCAGTATACAAGTGTTGGAAAAGCAGGATTTGTTACTACGATGTATATTATTTTTGTGCCGCTTATCAGTATTTTTTTGAAAAAACGTGCGGGATTGAAAGTGTGGATCAGCGTAGTGCTTGCAGTAGCAGGATTGTATCTTTTATGTATGACAGAAAGTATACAGTTTCAGTATGGGGATTTGATGGTGCTGTTATGTGCGGTTGCATTTTCGTTTCATATTCTTGTGATTGATCATTTTTCGCCAAAGATAGATGGAGTAAAGATGTCTTGCATCCAGTTTCTTGTATGTGCCTTGTTGTCAACGGTTTTTATGTTTATATTTGAAAAACCGTCATTTGCAGATATATTACAGGCGTGGAAGCCTATTTTGTATGCAGGTGTAATGTCATCGGGAGTAGGATATACATTACAGATTGTAGGTCAAAGAGGAATGAATGCAACGGTTGCAGCACTGATTATGAGTTTGGAATCAGTAGTTTCTGTTTTGGCAGGATTTTTATTGTTAGAAGAAATACTGACAGCGAGAGAGTTGTTTGGATGCTTGCTTATGTTTATCGCAATCGTGCTTACGCAGTTGCCGGAGAAACAAGCACAATCATCGGAAGAATAAGAGAGATAAGATGAAAAAGTGGGAATTGATTAGGAAAAAATATGTTGCTGTACTGACTATATTGTTATTGGCATGTATATGTAATGGATGTGGAGCCGGGGTGCAGGAGGCCAAAGAGGTTCTGTCCGAATTGGAAGCAACACATGAAGAAGCAACAATAGAAAATGCAGATGAAAAGCAGGAACAGGAAGAAATACCGGAAAAAGAATTGACACTGGAAAACCTGCAGGAAGAAATACGGACAATCTTAGAAGAACGGTCGGAAACTGCAACATGGAAGTTCAGGGTAGGTGATATGACGGGGGAAGAAATCAACGGAGTCCTTCAGAGTTTGTCAGAATGGGATGATTTACTGTACCGTTATTACATAGCCCGTATTGAATTTGAAAAAGCAGACAGAATTGGCGGAAAAGAACCGTATGCCATATTCGATGTTACAATCGAATATTATGATGACTGTGTGAACCCGGAAGATATTTACCATGTCCATAATATTGAAGATGTATACAATGCATTTTCAGATAGTCTGCAAACAGGTTTTGAAGAGACTGTTTTATATGTTCATAGTGACTTGAATACGGACAATGTGAAAATAGAAGAAGTGTGGGAACTTGCCTATTATGCAGATCAGGTATCTTGGGATTGTGCAGAGAATATGCCATATTTGTTCAGACAGATTATGCATTCCTTGTATGAAGTGGAATCGGGAGATGCATTACTTGTTGTAAATCAGGAATATGATGTATATCAATTGACAAAGGAACAGCAACAAGAAGCCCAGAAGCTTGTAGAGGCAGAGGTTGATGCACTGGCAGAGCAGGTAAGGGCATATAGTGAAAGCAAAGATGAGCAGAGTAAGTATCTATATCAGTTGATAACAGAACGGGTTGATTTTGATTATGAACTGAGCGATATGCTTTTGGATGTATACAATGTAACAGATCCGGAAGTAGCCATTGGACGTGGAATTTATGGGGCGCTACTGGAAGGAGAAAGTGTATGCAGTGGGTATGCAGCGGCTTATAAAGCAGTATGCGACAGACTTGACATTCCATGTAAAGTATTAATCGGTTATTCAGAAAACGGAGACCATGCATGGAATATGATTATCAAAGAAGACGGAACGATAGCATATATTGACCCATCCTGGGGGGATAGTGAGAGATGGTTTTCAACATATTATGATATTTCGGATGAGGTTATAGCAGCAGAAAACAGACGTATTTATGACTATGAATATATTCCTCAGGAATTTATGGATGCAGGATTTTCGTTAGAGCGTGCACCGCAGTTTTTATATGATGATGTAGAAACAGAATGAGCAAAGTAAAGGAGAAGGGCGTATGATTAACAAGTTTTGTAAGAAACCATTATGGGAAGTAAGTCAGACACTGTCTGCAGTGGCAGGTGGGGCAAAACCTGCAGAGACGGTTATTAAAAATGCAAAATTAATTAATGTTTGCACACGTGAGATTCAGGACAATATCGATGTGGCAATTGCAGAGGGCCGTATTGCACTTGTGGGAGATGCGTCACATTGTATTGGTGAAACAACAAATGTGATTGATGCAAATGGAAGTTATATTGCACCGGGCTTTTTAGACGGTCATATTCATGTAGAATCCTCCATGCTGACAGCCGGTGAATATGCCAAGGCAGTAGTTCCTCATGGTACAACAGGTATCTATATGGATCCTCACGAAATCTGTAACGTACTTGGTCTTGATGGTGTGAAATGTATGTTGGAGGATGCGGGAAGAACTCCTCTTAAGGCGATGCTTACGACACCTTCCTGTGTACCGGCAGTTCCGGGCTTTGAAGATACGGGAGCTTTTATCGGACCTGAAGAAGTAGCAGAGACGATGACCTGGGATGAATGTGTGGGACTTGGAGAAATGATGAATTTCCCGGGAATCTTAGGTTCTACCGACCATGCACATGGTATTACAGGTGCTACATTACAGGCAGGCAAAATCGTAACAGGCCATTATTCTCTTCCGGAGACAGGACAGGGATTGAATGCATATATTGCATCCGGCGTAAGATGTTGTCATGAATCGACAAGAGAAGAAGATGCACTTGCCAAAATGCGTCTTGGGATGTATGCACTTCTTAGAGAAGGTTCTGCTTGGCATGATTTGAAGGAAGTATCCAAAGCAATCACAAATCATGAAGTGGACAGCCGTTTTGCATGCTTGATTTCGGATGATACACATCCACATACATTAATTGAAAACGGTCACTTGGATCACATTGTAAAACGTGCCATTGAAGAAGGAATTGATCCGGTTACAGCCATTCAGATGGTTACAATTAACTGTGCACAGTGCTTCCAGATGGATCATGATTTCGGTAGTATTACACCGGGTAAATGTGCAGATATCGTTTTCCTTTCCGATTTGGAAAAAGTAACGGTATCTAAAGTTATGATTGACGGTGATGTGGTTGCGGAAAACAATCAGATGCTGGAAGAATTTGCACCATATACATATCCTGACTGGGCAACACATTCCATTCATTTAAAAGAAGAAATTACAGAGAATTCTTTTAAGATAAAAGCAAGGGATGTATCTGCAAAAGAAGCACTTGTACATGCAATCGAAGTCATTCCGGCAAGAGTAGGAAGTTATGACAGACATGTAAAATTACCGGTAGTTAACGGATATGTAGAATCAGATGTAACACAGGACGTTTTAAAGACAGCTGTGTTTGAGAGACATCATGAGACAGGAAATGTGGGCTATGGATTTGTAAAAGGATTTGGTATCAATAAAGGTGCGCTTGCATCCACAGTAGCACATGATGCACACAATCTCCTTGTACTTGGTACAAATGATGCGGATATGGCACTTGCTGCAAATACGCTTGTGGAAAGCGGCGGCGGTATGGTGGCTGTTGCGGACGGAAAAGTACTTGGACATGTTCCGCTTCCAATCGCAGGACTGATGAATGACCTTCCGGTACAGGAAATGAGCAAGCTCGTAGAAGGGCTTGAAAATGCATGGGCAGAAATCGGCTGTAATATGCCTTCACCATTTATGACGATGGCTCTTATTGCACTTGCATGTCTTCCGGAGCTTAGATTGACAGATAAAGGTTTAGTTGACTGTACAACCTTCCAGTTCACAGATTTATTTATAAAAGGATAAAAAATGACATGTAATTTACCTTCCGCATTTCTTGAAAGAATGCAGGAATATTTTCAGGACAAAACAGAATATCAGGCATTTTTGGATAGCTATGGGAAGGAGCGAAGCTATGGGCTACGCAGAAATCCTTTGAAATATACAAAGGAAGAGTTTGAGGCAGAAATGCCATTTGCATTAAAAAATGTTCCGTGGTGTCAGGAGGGGTATTTTTATGACCCTTCCGAAAAACCCGGAAAAAGTCCTTACCATGAAAATGGTTCCTATTATATTCAGGAGCCAAGTGCTATGGTAGTGGTGGAAATATTAGATCCCCAGCCGGGAGAATATGTATGCGACTTGTGTGCGGCACCGGGTGGGAAAAGCAGTCAGATAGCCGGAAGATTACAAGGGAAAGGCTTGTTGGTTTCCAATGAATATGTATCGCAAAGAGCACAGATTTTGGCACAGAATTTAGAACGTATGGGTGTGAAAAATTGTGTGGTGTTAAATGAAGATACAGCTAAGCTTCGTGATGCATTTGCGGGCTCTTTTCATAGGATTGTAATCGATGCACCATGTTCGGGAGAAGGAATGTTCCGCAAGGATGAAATGGCAGTACAGGAATGGTCGCCTGAAAATGTCCAGATGTGTGCTAAACGGCAAAAGGATATCATGGAAAACGGGGCGCAGATGCTAAGACCGGGCGGTGTACTGGTTTATTCCACATGCACATTTTCAAAAGATGAAAACGAGGAATTGATAAAAGCGTTTCTTGAAAAGCATCCGGAGTTTCGTATGGATGAGCAGATTCCTACAGAAGCACAACAGAAAGCAGGCATTGTAGCTGGAAGCGTAAAAGGAACGATGCGTATGTGGCCTCATAAAGTAGATGGTGAGGGCCATTTTATAGCAAAGCTCATTAAAGAAGGTGTGTTCTGTGTCGAAACCGTTAGTGATGTCGGAAAAGGTAACAAAAAGAAACAAAAAGCATCGGAACAGAAAGAAAAACAGGCTTTATTTGAACAGTTTATGAAAGAGTGCTTAAAGGAAAAGGCGCAAGTGGAATTGCAAGAACTTGGAAGCTTTGTTTGGCGTGGTGATTTGTTATATATTCTTCCTGCAACATTTCCGATGGCAAATCAGGAGCTTACAGGACTAAAGGTAGTAAGACCGGGATTGCTTCTGGGAGAAGCAAAGAAAAATCGGTTTGAGCCAAGTCATACACTTGCAATGTGTTTGAGAAAAGAGGATGTCTGTCAGACATTGGAAATCGAAAATGCAGAGGCGTATCTGCGTGGAGAAGTAGTACCGTGTGATAGCCAGAAAGGTTGGACGCTTGTGCTTTATAAAGGTCGTCCGTTAGGATGGGGAAAAGCAAGTGGCGGAGTGATGAAAAACCATTATCCGAAAGGGCTTCGCAAGGGATAAAACGATAAAGGAAATGAGTATATAGAATGAGTAATCTTGCATTTTGTTTAAACGCTACCATACCGGTGTTTTTATTGATGGTACTGGGGTATGCGTTTCTAAAAACAGGTATCATATCCGAAAACTTCGCAAAAAGCATGAATAGTTTTGTGTTCCGTGTTGCATTGCCGGTGCTTGTATTTCAGGACCTGGCAAACAATGATTTCCGGGAGTTTTGGGACGGAAGATATGTATTATTTTGCTTTTTGGCGAGTTTCATTTCCATTCTTGCAGCGGTCCTTTTGTCTTTATGCCTGAAAGATAAAGGAATACGGGGAGAATTTATTCAAGGATCTTATCGCTCCAGTGCAGCACTTCTGGGAATCGGATTTATTCAAAATATATATGGAAATGCTTTGATGGCACCACTTATGATTATAGGAGCAGTGCCTCTTTATAATGCAGCAGCGGTAGTTGTTCTTACACTATTTCATAAACAGGAAGCTTTATCGGAAGAACGCCAAAAGGATGCTGGTATCCGAAAAATGTTATTCAGAAATACATTTGTTGGAATTATTAAAAATCCGATTATTATTGGGATTATATTAGGGGTTATCTGGTCTGTATTTCGTATTCCACAGCCGGTTATTATGTCTAAGACGCTGAAATATTTAGCAAATGTAGCAACGCCGATGGGGCTTATGGCATTGGGAGCAAGCTTTGATATAAAGAAGGCGAAGTCGGCACTTTCACCTGCCATTTTGGCAAGCGTGATGAAGCTTATTGTATTTACGGCAGTCTTTTTACCGATAGCAATCAAAATGGGATTTACACATGATAAACTTGTGGCGATTTTGATTATGCTTGGTTCTCCTACAACCGTCAGTGGTTTTGTAATGGCAAAAAACATGGGACATGATGGAGCATTGTCAGCGAATATTGTAATGATTACAACGCTTGCGTGTGCTTTTACATTGACGCTATGGTTATATGTTTTGAGATACATGGGACTGGTATAGTGATTTGATAATGTACAAAAAAAATGGTATACTACTATAGTTAAAAGTATTTTTATAGAATGATAATAAACCTTAGACGAGTTTTGGGGTGATTAGATGGAATATAAGAGAATTGACGAAAATACAATACGTTGCATCATCACACCGCAGGATATGGAAGAGTACGGTTTGGACTTAGACGAGTTTTTATCTCATTCTGAAAAGTCAGACGATTTTCTCAGACATATTGTGGCAGAAGCAAGAGATGAGCTTGGTTATCAAAATACACACGGCATGGTATCCATGAGACTTGAAGTTTTAAATGATGGAAGAATATGTCTTACTTTTGCAGGCGGAGATGAAGAAAAAATCCGAAAACAGATGATAAAGCATATGCAACAGATTTTTCCGGATTTGACGGCAGAAACGTTAGATAAAGCGATGCATCAATTGGGAGAGATGACAGAAGAAAAGCGTAATGAAAAGCTTTCTGAAATAATGTCCCAGATTGAAGAAAAGATGAAGGAAAATCATAATAATCTGTTGAAAAAATCAAAGCAGATTACAGATGATAAAAAACAACAGCCATCGTCCGGGACACAAAAAGGAATCGATGAAATCAGGATTTTTGAATTTCCGGCATTGTCTGATGTGCTTGAATATGCAAGAGCGATTAGATTAAATCAACCGATTCGAAGTCATTTGTATAAAGCAGATGATTTGTTTTACCTGGTGGTGGAAAAGTATCGTATTTCCAATCAGAAATTCCAGAGTTTGACAGCATTGGCATATGATTATAGTTATGTTTATGCGGATATTACCAATGTTCAGAGACATTTGGCAGAACACGCGGAATTATTGATTGAAAATCAGGCAATTGGAAAACTAAAGAAGGTATAAGCAAGGCGAAAAATCCAATGGACTTTCGCCTTGTTGTGCAATGTAGCATACGGGAGATAAAGAGATGTATGTGAAGAAGAATGAACTTACATGTAAAGATGCAGAAAAGATGGTTGCATCTTATATTGATGAACAATTGGATATTAATGAGTTAGAAGCGTTCATGAATCATGTAGAAACATGTGAGAACTGTAAGGAAGAGCTATCCATTCAATTTTTGGTAAGTACCGGTTTAAAGAGTCTCGAAGCAGGGAATAATTTTGATTTGAATTATGAGTTGCTGGAATCAATAGAACATTCTAAGAAAAAAGTACAAAAGAAACGGATGCTTCAGAAAATTGTCAGTGGAACAATTATTATTATAATGGTATCTGTCTGTGTTACTGCTGTAATTTGTTTGTGTTTTTTGGTGTAGATTATGGGAAAATTAGTATTAATTGATGGCCATAGTGTGTTAAACAGAGCCTTTTACGGAGTGCCGGATTTGACAAATGCACAAGGTCTTCATACGAACGCGATTTATGGATTTTTGAATATTATGTTTAAAGTGCTGGAAGAAGAAAACCCGGATTTTCTTGCAGTTGCTTTTGACGTGCATGCACCTACGTTTCGCCATGAGATGTATGACGCATATAAGGGGACAAGAAAACCGATGCCGGAAGAACTTCGCCAGCAGGTTCCTGTAATGAAAGAAGTTTTAAATGCCATGGGGATTTTGACCGTGGAAAAGGCCGGATTGGAAGCTGATGATATCCTTGGTACGCTTGCGAAACAGGCAGAAAAGGCAGAAATAGATGTAGCACTTGTATCAGGAGACAGAGACTTATTACAGATTGCTACCGATAAAATCAAAATCCGTATTCCAAAGACAAAAGGCGGTAGAACGGAAGTAGAAGATTATTATGCCAAAGATGTTGAGGAAGCATATCAGGTAACACCAGTACAGTTTATTGAACTTAAGGCGTTGATGGGAGATACTGCAGATAATATTCCGGGAGTGCCGAAGGTGGGGCAAAAGACAGCCACGGAGCTGATGTGCACATATGGCTCTATTGATGGAATTTATAATCATATTGATGAGATTTCCAAGAAGAGTATTCGCGAGTCTTTGATGGAAAACAGAGATTTGGCAGAGCTTAGCTTACGCCTTGCTACGATTAAGACAGATTGTGAAATTCCGTATACGTTTGAAGATGCTAAAATTGGTGATTTCTATACAGCACAGGCATATGCTCTGTTTAAAAAGTTAGAATTCAAAAACTTTTTAAACCGTTTTGATAAAAGTAATGGGGAACAGGAAATTGCTTTTACGGTAATTACAGAAGTAAAAGCACTGAAAACTCTTACAAGTAATATCATAGCAAGCAAAGAAGCGGATGTTGCATTAATGCTTCTACCGCTTCCAAAGCATTTGCAGGATAAACCGCTTCAAGAAAATGAACAGTTGGTACTGCCGTTTTTACAGCCGGAAAGTAGTGCAAACTCTACGAAACTTTACGGAGCAGCTATTGCACATGAAAAAGGCAATTATTTTATCAAGATAGATGAGGATGCGGTAGAAGGACTCTTGCGACAAAGCATTTCCGATATGATGCGGGCAGGAAAGAACATTGTTACGTTTGATGTTAAAAATCAATACCGCTATTTAGAAAATCAGACTTGTATCGAACATCCGGAAGCTTTTTTTGATGCGGGAATTGCAGCGTATATCTTAAATCCGCTTAAAAACGATTACCAGATTGAAGACATTGCGAATGAATATTTAGGAATGCTTGTTTCTTCCTATTCCCAGATATTTGGAAAACAGAGCGCCTATGATGCTTATCAGGAAAAAACAGAAGAATATATGAAATATATGTGTGGTCAGATGGAAGTGCTCCGTCTTGCTAAACCACATCTTGTAGAAAAATTGCAGGCTACAAACCAGTATTCTTTATTTACGGAAATTGAGATGCCGCTTTCTTATGTTTTGTACGAGATGGAACAGGAAGGTGTGCTTGTAAGACCGCAGGAACTGAAAGAGTACGGAGAAACACTTGTTGGCAGAATAGAAGAATTGGAACAGGCTGTCTGGGAAAAAGCGGGAGAACAGTTTAATATTAATTCACCGAAACAGCTGGGCGAAATTTTGTTTCAGAAATTAAGTCTTCCGGGCGGAAAGAAAACAAAAACAGGCTATTCTACAGCGGCCGATGTGCTTGAAAAGATGGCGCCGGAGTATCCGATTGTATCTGAAATATTGGAATACAGAGCATTGACAAAGCTGAAGTCTACTTATGCAGATGGACTGGCAAATTATATTGATGAGGATAATCGAATCCGTTCGACGTTTAACCAGACGATTACAGCCACAGGCAGAATCAGTTCGACAGAGCCTAATCTGCAAAACATTCCGATTCGTACAGAGCTTGGAAGGCAGCTTCGGAAAGTGTTTGTTCCAAAGCAGGGATATACCTTTATGGATGCTGACTATTCTCAGATTGAGCTTCGTGTACTGGCTTCAATGTCAGAAGATGAAGAGTTGATAGAGGCATATAAACAGGATGCGGATATTCATAGGATTACAGCGTCGAAAGTATTTCACGTACCACCGTCGGAGGTGACGGATTTACAGCGTAGAAACGCAAAAGCGGTCAATTTCGGTATTGTTTACGGAATCAGTTCTTTTGGACTTAGTCAGGATTTGAGTATTTCCAGAAAAGAAGCACAAGGTTATATCGAAAAGTATTTTGAGACCTATCCGGGAATCAAACGCTTTTTGGATGATAGTGTTACCTTTGCAAAAGAGAACGGTTATTCCATTACGATGTTTGGACGCCGCAGACCGATTCCGGAATTGTCATCGGGTAATTTTATGCAACGCTCCTTTGGAGAACGTGTGGCAATGAATGCACCGATTCAGGGAACAGCTGCAGACATTATTAAAATTGCCATGATACGTGTGGCAAAAAGGCTTCGTGAAGAAGACTTGAAATCTAAATTGATTTTGCAGGTTCATGATGAACTGTTGATAGAAACGGCACTTGATGAAATTGATACCGTAAAACAGATTATGGAAGAAGAGATGAAGCAGGCAGCTGAATTGGCAGTTACTCTTGAGATTGATCTTCATACAGGTGACAATTGGTATGATGCACATTAATGATTGGCATAAATGATACATCGGAAGGTGTAAATAATGAAGAGTATTGGTATAACAGGCGGTGTGGGAAGCGGAAAATCAGAGCTTTTATCCCACATTCGTGATAAGTACAGATGTAAAATCATCTTGTCAGATTTACTGGCTAAAGAGCTTCAGGGAAAGGGAAAGCCATGTTACGGTCCATTAGTTACATTACTTGGAACAGAAATATTGGACGAAAATGGTAATATCCGCAAGGATAAAATGGCAGAAAGAATTTTTTCTGATGAAGCGCTTCTTACAAAGGTAAATGAAATTATTCATCCGGTAGTAGTGAAAGCAATTGTGGATGATATGAACGAGAGTAAAAAAAGTGGGTGTTTTGACTTCTTTTTTGTAGAAGCAGCATTGCTTATTGAGACAGGATTCGATAAAATATGTGATGAACTATGGTATATTTATACAAATGAAAATGTCAGGCGTGAACGTTTGAAAGCATCGCGGGGATACAGTGATGAAAAGATAAACGGTATTATAGCATCACAGTTACCGGAAGAAACATTTCGGAAATATTGTAAGGTTGTCATTGATAACAGTGGGAATCTTACAGATAGCAAAAAACAAGTGGATGAAATATTGGAGGCATATTTGTGTCAAACGTAAAATTGGTTGCAGGAAAAACAGTATTTGGTTTGGATATCGGGACAAGAAGTGTAGTCGGAACCGTAGGGTACAAGAAAGGGGATACTTTTTATTGTACAGCACAGCGGATTATCGAACATGATACCCGTGCCATGATTGATGGTCAGATTCATGATATTCCAAAGGTTGGAGAGACGATTAATCAGGTAAAAGAGCAGTTGGAAGAAGCTATCGGCTATAAATTGACCGATGTTTGTATTGCTGCGGCTGGTCGTGTGCTGAAAACGATTACAGTACATTCTGAGATAACATTTCCGTTTCCGAGAGAAATTACGGAAGAGGATATTTTTACGTTAAAATCCCAGGCGGTACAGGAAGCATATGTGGCGTTTACGGAAACAGATACAACGAATACGTTTTACAGCGTTGGTAATTCCATTATCCGTTATTATATGAATGGTTATCCGATGTCCAATTTGGAAGGTCATAAAGCATCGAATATTGCGGTGGATTTAATCGCGACGTTTTTACCGGAAGATGTTATTGATGGTCTTTATAAGGCAGTTGATATCGCCGGACTCCGTGTGGCAAACCTGACACTGGAACCGATTGCGGCGATTCAGGTAGCAATTCCGGAAAATTTCCGAATGCTGAATCTTGCATTGATTGATGTAGGGGCAGGAACTTCCGATATTTGTATTACGGAAGATGGTAGTATTACTGCTTACGGTATGATTCCGTCGGCGGGTGACGGATTAACGGAAATTGTGGCAAAGCATTGTCTTGTGGATTTTGCCGCAGGTGAAAAAATCAAGATGCAGCTTGGCGAAACCGATGAGGTGGAATATGAAGACGTACTTGGTTTCCCACAAGTAATTAGATCGGCAGATTTGTTAGAATTATTACGTCCACAACTTAATGAATTAGCAAAAGCGGCGGCGGATAAGATTTTGGAATTAAACGGTGGTAAGCCGGTAAGTGCGGTATTTGTTGTCGGCGGTGGCGGTAAGATTCCGGGATATACAGAGCTGGTAGCGGATTATCTGGGAATTGTAAAACAGAGAGCTGCCATCAGAGGCAAGGAAGTAATGGGAAATATTGTATTTTCCGAAAATATTACACCTGATTCCACACTGGTTACGCCACTTGGTATCTGTTTGAATTATTATGAACAGAATAATAGTTTTATTATCGTAACATTTAATGATAAACGTATTAAACTGTATGATAATGATAAATTATCGGTTGTAGATGCAGCTTTGCAGGCGGATTTTCCAAATGTTAAGATGTTCCCGCAGCGTGGCGATACGTTACAGTTTACCGTAAATAAGAAGCCTCGCAGTGTGAAAGGCCAGCTGGGAGAAGCAGCAGTTATTAAAATCGGAAACAGAGAAGCTAATATTTATTCGACTATTCATGAAAATGATATCATTACAGTAAAAGAATCAACGAAAGGTGCACCGGGAGCGATAACAATAGGAGCTTTACCGGAATTTCGTGATATTATTTCCGTGCAGGTACAGGAAAAACGAATTGATGTGCCTAAGTATGCGAAAGTAAACGGAGCATTCCAGTCAGCGTATTATGAAATCCGTAATGGAGATGAAGTAGAAGTACTGGATTATTGTACGGTAGGTCAGCTTCTTGAGTTTATGGATGTGATTCTTCCGGAAACACAGGCGATTTTAGTTAATCATAAGCCGGCGGACAGAGATACAAAGGTCTATGAAAACTATTTAATCAGCTTCGTGGATCGAAATACAATTGTAGAAGATGCTTCTTCTACGGTGGAAACGGAAGCAAATGAAGAAAGTGTACAAACCGTTCAGGAATCTGAGCCAAAGGAAGTTTGTGTCATTGTAAACAGAAAACCGGTTTATTTGTCAGGTAAGAAAGAATATGTATTTGTAGATGTATTTGACTTCATATCATTTGATCTTTCCAAACCGCAGGGAAGCGGAATTGTAACGACATTAAACGGCAGAAATGCAGAATATATGGAACCTATCGTGGCAGGAGATGTCATTGAGATTTACTGGAGGGATTAGTCATGCGGATGTGCAGTATTGCCAGCGGAAGCAGCGGTAATTGCATATACATAGGTTCGGATACAACGCATATATTGATTGATGCAGGAATCAGTGGAAAAAGAACAGAAGAAGGACTGAACAAGCTTGGCTTGTCGATGGCTGATGTATCAGCAGTCCTTGTAAGCCATGAACACGCAGATCACATTCAGGGTCTGGGTGTTTTGGCACGTAAATACCACAAAAATATATGTTGTACCAAAGGAACGAGAGATGTTATTCTTCAAGATGGCAAAGTTGGAAAGATAGATGAAGATTTATTTTCTGAAGTGTATGCTGATGAAAAGTTTACCATCGGAGATTTACAGATAACCCCGATAAAGATTAGTCATGATGCGGCGCAGCCGGTGGCTTATAAAATCAGTCACGGGACAAAGCGGTGTGCAGTAGTAACGGATTTAGGATATTATGATGATTATATTGTTGAATCTTTAAGAGGTGTGAATGTTCTATTGTTGGAAGCAAATCATGATGTGAATATGCTTCAGGTTGGACCGTATCCGTATTATTTGAAACAAAGAATACTGGGACAAAGAGGACATTTATCAAATGAGTCCTGTGGACAGCTGATGTGCAAACTGGCGCACAAAGATTTGCAGGCGGTTGTACTTGGGCATTTAAGTAAAGAGAATAATTTGCCGGAGCTGGCGTATGAGACAGTCCGTTCAGAAATGGTAATGACAGATGGAGCATGTGAGAAACTTCCGTGCCCGATGAAGGATTTTCCATTATATGTGGCAAAACGTTATGATGTATCAGATATTATTCATATGGGATAATGAGTGGATATCGTTTTTAAAATGTAGCAAGAGACCGAAACAGTCTTTTACATAAGAAAATGCAGGAGGAGCATGTTATGAAAAAAACAATTATTACAGTAGTAGGAAAGGATACAGTAGGTATTATTGCGAAGGTATGTACATATCTTGCAGAAAATGGAATTAATATCTTGGATATTTCCCAGACAATCGTACAGGGATATTTCAACATGATGATGATTGTAGATACAACAAATGCATCCAAACGTTCCGCTGAGGTAGCAGAAGAACTTGCAAAACTTGGCGAGGAAATTGGTGTTGTTATCAAATGCCAAAAAGAAGAAATTTTTAATATGATGCACAGAATCTAAGAGGGAAATGACATGATTAATTTTTTTGAAGTAGCAGAAACGAACAAAATGATTGAGCGTGAAAACCTCGATGTGAGAACAATTACTCTTGGTATCAGCCTGCTTGATTGTATTGATTCGGACTTAGAAAAATGTAAAGAAAAAATATATAAAAAAATCAAAGAAACTGCCAAGGATTTGGTGGCAACAGGAGAAGATATTTCCAGAGAATACGGTATTCCGATTGTAAATAAACGTATCTCTGTAACACCGATTGCTTTGGTTGGCGGTAGCGCTTGTAAGACTTCGGAGGACTTCGCAGGAATTGCAAAGGTACTTGATAAGGTAGCTCATGAAGTAGGCGTAAACTTTATCGGCGGTTATTCCGCACTTGTTTCTAAAGGAATGACAAAAGCAGATGAGCTTTTAATTAAATCCATTCCCCTTGCACTTTCTACAACAGAACGTGTATGTAGTTCGGTAAATCTTGGTTCTACAAGAACCGGTATCAATATGGATGCTGTTCGTATGATGGGAGAAATTATCAAAGAAACAGCGACGCTTACAAAGGATGATGATTCCTTGGGCTGTGCAAAGCTTGTTGTATTTTGCAATGCACCGGATGATAATCCGTTTATGGCAGGTGCTTTCCATGGAGTTACCGAAGCAGATGCAATTATCAATGTAGGCGTTAGTGGACCGGGTGTAGTAAAAACTGCACTGGAAAAAGTACGTGGTGAAAGTTTTGAAGTGCTTTGTGAAACCATTAAAAAGACAGCATTTAAAGTGACCCGTGTGGGACAGTTGGTAGCGAAAAAAGCATCAGAAAGATTAGGTGTACCATTCGGTATCGTAGACTTATCTCTTGCACCGACACCGGCAGTAGGAGATTCTGTAGCAGATATTCTTTGTGAAATCGGCTTAGAGTATGCCGGAGCACCGGGTACGACAGCAGCCCTTGCACTTTTAAATGATCAGGTTAAAAAAGGTGGAGTAATGGCATCTTCTTACGTAGGCGGACTTAGCGGTGCATTTATTCCGGTCAGCGAAGACCAGGGTATGATTAATGCCGTAACAGCAGGTGCACTTACATTAGAAAAATTGGAAGCAATGACATGCGTATGCTC
>SVFS01000094.1:0-2796 GCA_015056725.1 Lachnospiraceae bacterium
CTTGCTTATGGCTATGTCCGCCAAGAAGATAGTCATTGCTTAAAGCTTGTAATGTCAGAGCTTTAAGGTCGGGGTTCAAATCCACATTACCCCGTACATTACCGGGAACTCCATGGCAAATATATAGTCTGGGAAGTCCATCTATATCAACAGTCATTTCTTCCGGCATACCTTCCAGAAAGGCAATATCTTTTTCTGATAAGTGCATGGCAGTATAATGCAAACAACCACTCTGTGAAGACGGTTTCCAACCTTGATCGTTGCGTGCATTATTTATCATGTAATTTTCGCGGTTTCCACGAACCATATAGCAAGGATATTGCGCCTGTATCTGCTTTAATAGAGTGATTGTTCGCTCGGGATAGGGACTGTCTGTCACATAGTCACCCAGGCCAATTATTCCGTCAATGTGTCGAAGCTTGCAATAGTTTAAAAATGTCTCCAAAGCTTTATAGTTTCCATGCACATCGCTGATCACGGCAAAAATTTTGTTGGTTGGAGTATTCATAGTGTTACCTCGTGTAGAAGAGTTATTTGTTTCGGGTGGCAAATATCTAAAATTTTGCTTTGATGAATAAAATCATTTGCTTTGTCCTGTATAGATAAATGTTTCATAGGAATCCTCAATATACTGGTGTAGATTTTCTAATTATAAAAGAAATGTTATGTGCAGTCAATAAAAAATATGATATAATCATTACTGAAAGAGAATTGTCAAAAAATTGATTTTTAAAGTGTGATGCTGGCGGCTGGAAGGAGTGATTAGAAAATGAAATATGCTACCCCATACACTCTTTTAACTGTGAAAAATGGAGTTGCATCGGTAGAGGAACATCGAGTAAAATACGATGTTTATTCACTCATCGAAAAGGTAAAGACCACAGAACAATATGAGAAAGCGCCTGTCTGGAGTGAAGTGATTTTCAGAGAATGGCTAACCGGGCATGAATGGGAAAAGAAAATAACAGACAGTGTCTGACCAAGGCTTACAGAATGCGATATTACAAGAAAAATATAGGTGGGTATTTATAATGCAGAATTCATTAATAAATAAAGCGAATGAAATAATTTCCATACTAAAAGAGATTCCAACAGTAAAGGGGTGTGTTTTGTACGGAAGCTTGTCGACAAATACATACGATGAATTTTCGGATATAGATATTGAAGTGGATGTTTCAGGAAGCGACAATGGGCAGTTTATGTTAGATGTTGCATATTTACTTAAGAATCGGGTGGACATTTGGTATAGTGATTATGCCCCTAGCTTGATCCCCGATAAATATATTGTTTCTCTTGCAATAGATGCTGAAAATCCTTTTCGAATTATAGATTTGTGTTGTTATGCAGAGCCTCATTGTACTACTGTTACCAAGCAGCAGGCGGCAGCGATGAATGACAAATGTACTCATACATTAAAAGTGTGGATCGCCAATTTGAAGCACTATGTACGGGGACAAGAATGCTATGATGATATAGCAAAGATGGCAAGGAGATTATCTATAGCAGATGTTGACGTGAAAGAGGAAGCTGAGCTTTTGGAAGAGACTTTGTGTTGGCTTGAAGAGAACCATGAAAACAATTTATACGAATATATCCAGTCGTGCAGACGGGTATTTGAAGATTTGGTCAAATAATTGGAATGAATAAAAATATGTAATTGAAATTAGTAAAGGCATCCCCTGAATACAAAAAGCAAATTACTGAAATGTTGGATGAATGGGATGCCTATGGGGAGAAAATTATTTCTTATGCAATCCGTTTTTTTGATTATTGTGATTTTGGGCACAGATAAATAGAAAAGTAAAACGTAGGAGTACGAAATGATAAAATGTATTTTATTTGATTTTGATGGTGTATTGACAATAGACAAAACCGGTTCTACATCTATCACAAATTATATTGCGCAGGAAACATCAATCCCACTGGATATTGTTAAGAACAGTTATTATAAGCACAACAAAAAATTGCTGATGGGAGAAATAGTTCATGAAGATATGTGGGATGCTTTTTGTAAGGATGTAGGGATGAAGATTCCATATCAGGTGTTGATAGATTCTTTTAAAAATACTGTATTGGATGAAAAGATGTTTCATTACATCAAATTGCTGAAAAATAACTATCGTATTGGTATGGTTACGGATAATAAAGTGGATAGAATCGAAACTATACTGGAGCATAGAAATTATAAAGAATATTTTGATATTGTTGCTATTTCAGCAAAACTGCATTCAGGCAAAGAGGATAGTCGGATTTTTCAATATGTATTGGATAGTATAAAGGTTACTGCTGAGAAATGCATATTTATTGATAATACAGCTAAAAACCTGGTCGTGCCGGAAAAGATGGGCATGAGGACGATTTTATATGATGATGAGCATAGAGATTTTGAAGCATTTGCACAGAGTTTGAAAGCTATGTTGACGGAGTGATAGCGCAATAAAATTGAGTTGAGGAAAAAGTATTATGCCACTATAAATGGTACATTTGCCGATCGGTTTTGCCCGGTCGGCTTGTAAATTTACTGGGAAATATCTACCTCTTACCACGCGCTATTTACATCATACGCTCAAAATATTTACATTGTCAAGAAGTTCGCTATAATGATAATTGTAAGAAGTAATTGAAGAAAATCCATCAGATGATCAGGAGGTGAGGTACATAGATGAAGGTCAAAATAGAGATAGGGCCTGATTGGGAAGAAGAGGAAGTTGTGATACGATGTTCGAAAATGAATGAAAGAGTATGGGAAGTACAGAATTTATTAAGTGATTTTGGGAGTGGTGCCAAAAGCTTTGT
>SVFS01000094.1:2896-6622 GCA_015056725.1 Lachnospiraceae bacterium
TCAAAATAGAGATAGGGCCTGATTGGGAAGAAGAGGAAGTTGTGATACGATGTTCGAAAATGAATGAAAGAGTATGGGAAGTACAGAATTTATTAAGTGATTTTGGGAGTGGTGCCAAAAGCTTTGTTCTGAGTAAGGGTGAGACAGAATACTTTGTGCCACAGGAGCAAATTCTTTTCTTTGAAACGGAGGGAAAGAATGTGATCGCGCATACAGCAGAAAGAATGTATGAGGCTCAGTACAGACTTTATGAATTGGAAGAAATGTTGCCAAGATATTTTATGCGAATATCAAAGTCTACAATTGTAAATTTGAACCAGATATATTCTGTTACCAGAAATTTGACTGCATCCAGTGTTGTGGAATTTTTCGAAAGCAGCAAGAAAGTTTATGTATCTCGGAACTACTATAAAATGATGATTGATCGAATGGGCGAAAAAAGGAGGAGCATATGAAAATGAGGAAGAATATTTTGTGGGGAGTAATATTTTTGCTTGCAGCAGTGGCTTTAGTTGTAAAAAAGCTTGGTTATTTACAAGGAATGGGTTTTTGGAGTATTCTTTTTTCTGTATTTTTGTTGGGAACTCTGATAAATGGTATAGTGACAAAAAGTTGGGGAAAGATATTATTCTCCGCCGCTTTCTTTATCATTGTAAATGATCAGATATTACATTTAGAAAGCTTGACACCATGGACAGTATTAATTGTTGCATGCTTGGGTACGATCGGTCTTGATATTCTTTTCCCGATGAAGCACAAAAGAATTGGAAAATCATACTTTAAAGACAGTGTGGCTGTGCATATATGGGAACAAAAGGATGAACAGATGATAACAAAAGAGGGCGAAGTGATACAGCAGGATGTAGTGTTTGGCAGTACTGTTAAATACATAAAGAGCAAGGAATTGCGTGGCATCAATGCGGATTGTGTGTTTGGGGAACTGTCTATATATCTTACTGAGGTTGAACTGAAAAATCACAGAGCAAAAATTCGCACAGATGTGGTGTTTGGAAATGTGCATGTATATGTGCCTGCAGGATGGGCAGTATCGACCAATATGTCCACTGTTTGCGGAAAAGTATCATTTTCCGGAACGGATGCTTCCAACGGAGAAGATAAGGTGCTGATTTGTGGAGATGTGGTGTTTGGAGAAATGTGCATTCACTATGTTTAAGATAAATAATTGCTATATGATGAAAGACTGCAAAAACGGTGCAAAATAAATATTGCTTTGCAAATAGTGGGAGCGCGGCAAAAGTGTGCAATGGCACACTTTTGTTTTTTTCAGCGATTGAATATTGATTTTATCGATATTCAATCGCTGTGATATGTTATAAGATATATAATGGGAGGATGTAAGTAGAAGGAAGGTGATGACAATGAAATATGGCAAAACCCAAATACATGTATGGACTCCCCTGATTGGTTTTGAAAAAGAAGCGTCGGACAAAGGCGCATCAGGTATGCTTTCAAAGATTCCTTTTGTACCGGATGGTGTATCAGCATTTGTATATCATATGGACTTTATAATGCAGCATGAAGGGATGGATGAGGAACGCATTTTGCCTCCGGATATGTGCTCTTATGCGGGAAGTGCTCGTAACGGAGAACGAGAGCGGCAGGAATGGACCAACTATGAGCTGAAGGATTTGCTTGTGGAACTGAACAAGAGCGGTACGGAAACCTACCTCAGCATTATGGCTGACAGATTGGACAACAGATTTCATGATGAGTGGATTTATGAGCATCCGGAAGTGATTTATGATGCTAAAACAGGCAAGGGCGCCTTGAATGTGATGCGGCGTTTTGCGGATGGCACATTTTTTGAGGACTACTTTATTGATAAATTGTGTCAGACCCTTCTGGATTATGGGTTTACCGGTTTTTATCCGACGGATTTATTTTGTCCGATGTCATGGAGAGTTTCCATGGGTGATTATTCTGCAGATATGCTGGAACAGTTTGCACAGCATACGGAGATTAAGTTGCCGCCAGATATTTTGGGAGACATGGGAAATGACTCCGATGAAAATAAATGTAGGCGGGGAGAATGGCTGTGGAATGAGCATCGGGAAGCATGGATTCGGTTTTATGCATGGCGCTGGGGTGTATTCTGGAAAAAGCTTTGTGATCGTTTGCATGCGATAGATAAAAAGGTAATCAGTTTAGGTGTGTATTGTACTGATCCTTTTGAAAATCTGTATTGTATGGGCATTGATTTGAAAGTATTGTATGAAGCAGGTGTGGATGGACTGGTTCCCAATATCGTTCCTACAGGAATGCGTTTGCAGCATCCGGATTGGAGAGATCCTTTCTATAATTACATGAATATGCTGCCGTTCATTTCAGCCTATGTCCCGGAACAGAAATTATATACAATGCTCGGGGTAAGGGATGATACGGAAGAGTGGGATCTGATCCATCATGTACCGACCAATTTAGAAAGAGACATTTATATGCTGTCCGGATTTATGCGTGTTACACCGGAAGGAATGAAGCGTTGTACTGACGGTTTTATGGTTTGTTTGGGGGACAGCTTACGTAAAGAAGATTGGCAGTGGCTGAAGGAGCGTTTTGATATCGGTTTTTATGAAGGAGCTGTAGAAAGTGAGTCACCTACTTTAATCTGGTCAGATGCTGCATTTCACGCACTACTTCCGTCTTATATTGAGACTCGAAGATGGACCCATCATAAATATGCTTATGAAATGAATCGGAGAGGGACACTTCTGGGAGCGGTAGCACGTATTGAGGACATGGGATATGTGAAAGGAACATTGTTTGTTCCAAATTTCGATCTTCTCCCGGAGTCTGAGCAAAAAATTATTACAGGCTATAAGCGTGGAGCTGTAATCTGTACGGCAATGAAGGGGTTTGTACCGGAAGATTACGGTATTCAGCCGGACATCTATCTGGAAGATGCGTTTTCTAAGTATCCTGCCTGTGCCTTTGCGTTTGGATGTGATCTGGAAGAAAGGACAAAGATGCAAATAGAAGCTCTTTGCAGGACCGATGATGGCATGCCAAATCCGGAGGGAGATGCGAAGGATATCCCTGAATATGAATGTACGATTTTACGGGAAACGCTTAAATTTTCCAAGGTTACGGAAGGCTTTGCAGATGCGGTTGCTTTGCTTCTGAGGAAAACAGGGAGAGAAAAAATTACGTCTAATCTGCCGATCAATGTTATAAAAACAGCAAATGGGCGTTACAGAATAGCGGTTCTTAATCCGTCCCTTACCAGTTATGGATATGCGGTAATTTCCGGTACTGATGTGATAAAGCATGCTGAGAGCATTGGCAGGTATCCACTGCTTCCGCTGAAATATATGAATTCCCCGGATGATAAAGTGAGCTTTTTGAACAGCATTCAGGATGGTACGAAAAAACATTTCAGAGTAAAAGTAGCTCCCGGAGGCATGGCAATCATAGAGGTGGAGATATAAAGTATCTTAATAAAAAAGAGAGGAGTATTCGAATGAGAAAATTTGAAATAGACATGGAGTGGGCAGAAAGCTTTTTGCAGAAAATGGTAAAGAAGCTTTCAATTACATCGGACATAGTAGGTGCAGGATATCCGCACACTACTGTAAATGGTAAATATGCTAATTTTGATGCAGGTCCTTCTAAAGATGGTTACGGAGTTTTCCGTTGGACGAATGGTTTCTGGGGAGGCATCATGTGGTTAATGTACCTGGAAACGAAGGATGAAAAGTATAAAAAAAT
>SVFS01000095.1 GCA_015056725.1 Lachnospiraceae bacterium
AACTTTTTCATAATAAATGCCAAGTAAGGGATCCTTACTTGGCATCCTCCCTTTTTAAGGGATATTTCACAGCCATGTCAGGGCTGTTTTTTTATGCCGTTTTTATTATGAATTTATATATAAAGTGCAAAGGGGGTTCTGTCGGGATTTTTTATTTGTGTTTTCTAAAAGCTTTGAAATTTTTGCTAAGCAAACGCCGGTCTGTGGAACTTGTGCATTTCGTTTATAGAAAAAATTCTCCTTGAGTTCTTTGGAAATTCGTTTTGTTCGTTTTCTTGAAGCGGAAAATCAACATGAAGTAGGCATCCGAGTACTTGTTTGAGCGATTTGTCTACAAATAAAATTTCAATTGTTGACAAATCGCGAGTTACACAGGATGCCTACAATAAAACATGTTGATTCCGCTTCTTAGAAAACTTCAAAACAATTTCAGAACTCAAGGAGAATATTTTTCTGTATCGAAATGCACTTCAAACAGGTCCTCGCCCTGCGTTAGCAAAAATTTCAAAGCATTAAGAAAACGCATAAATAAAAAATACTCCATTACCCCCTTTACACTTTATATATAAAAACACGCAACAAAAAAGGGCGTCATAAGACGCCCTGTCATGTCTGCTTGAAATAGCGAAATTATGCCTGTCCAACAGATCCGAATAATTCCATTTTTTCTTTAACTTTAGCTTTGATTGCTGCATAGCCAGGAGCAAGAACTTTACGTGGGTCAAATCCTTTACCTACTAAGTCTTTTCCTTCTTCGATGTATTTACGTGTAGCTTCAGCAAATACTAACTGACATTCTGTATTAACGTTGATCTTAGCTACGCCGAGAGAGATAGCTTCTTTGATCATGTCATCAGGAATACCTGTACCACCATGAAGAACTAATGGTAATGTACCTGTTTCTTTCTGGATGTTTGCTAATACGTCAAACTGTAAACCTTTCCATCCTTCTGGATATTTTCCGTGGATGTTACCGATACCAGCTGCTAAGAAATCGATACCAAGGTCAGCGATCATTTTGCACTGTGCTGGATCTGCACATTCGCCCATACCTACAACGCCGTCTTCTTCACCACCGATAGAACCAACTTCTGCTTCTACGGAAATTCCTTTAGCGTGAGCTGCTGCTACGATTTCTTTTGTTTTTTCAATATTTTCTTCGATAGAATAGTGGGAACCATCAAACATAACAGATGGGAAACCAGCTTCCATACATTTATAGCAGTGATCATAAGAACCGTGGTCAAGGTGAACTGCTACAGGAACTGTAATGTTCTGGTCTTTGATTAAACCGTTAACCATACCCATGATTACGTCATAGCCACCCATGTATTTACCAGCACCTTCAGATACACCGAGGATAACTGGGGAATTGCATTCCTGAGCTGTTTCAAGAATAGCTTTTGTCCATTCAAGGTTGTTAATATTGAACTGGCCTACTGCGTAGTGACCAGCTACTGCTTTGTTAAGCATTTCTGTTGCGGAAACTAATGCCATTTTAAAGTACCTCCATATAATTTATGTTGTGAATTGCTACAAGCGTAGCATACAAAGTCATTATAACCTACGTTTTCTGCTTTTGCAATCCTTGGATTATGAAATAATCAGCTTAAAACTCAAAGGGATTCTTATTTGTTAAAAGAAAAAAGAGATACCTTTCGGCATCTCTAATTCTCTCTCAAATTATGCAATCTTATTCCTCGCCACTAAGAAATTTTTCGATGTTTGCAACTGCTTCTTCTTCATCTTTACCATCAGCGATTACTGCAACTTCTTCGCCGCTTGCAAGACCAAGTGTCATCATACCCATGATACTCTTTGCATTCACCTTTTTTCCATTAGATTCAATATATACAGTACTTTCGTGCTGGCTTGCTACCTGTACAAGGACTGCCACTGGTCTTGCTTCAAGACCGTTCTTCAACTGAATCTTCACAGATTTTTTTAACATAATTTTCTCCTCCTACAACTCTCTGATTCCCTCAGCAATTTCACTCAATTTTCTTAATCTATGATTGACACCGGATTTTCCTACCGGCGGATTTAACATATTTCCAAGCTCCTGTAATGTTGCCTCATGATATTCTAATCTGAGCTCAGCAATTTCCCGAAGACCCGATTGTAAATCTCCAAATCCTATCGTATTTTTTATCAGTTCTATATCCTGCACCTGTTTCGTTGCCGCATTTACTGTCTTGGCAATATTGGCAGTTTCACAATTCACCTTACGGTTTACTTTGTTTTTAATCTCTTTCAAAATACGATAATTTTCAAAATTCATCAGTGCAACATGTGCACCCAAAATATTTAACAAATCACAGATTGCAGAACCTTCTTTAAGATACACAACATGGTATTTCTTTCGTTCTACAATCTTTGCTTCTATATCAAACGCTCCGATGAACTCCTGTACAAACTCTGCAAGAGCCTCATTATGGCAGTCAAACTCTAAATGATAACTCTTCTCAGGATCACTCATAGAACCGGCACATACATATGCACCCCGCAAAAATGCCCGTCTGCATTCCTGGTTTTCATATATCGTCTGATTTCTCCAATCAAACTTCTCCTGCGGAAAATCTGCTTCAAATGTAAGCACATTATCCCGCATACCAACTCCTATACTAATCTTTTTTTTAAACAATGTAAAGACCTTTTGTAGAATCATCTCATTATCTGTTTCTAAAACAAGTACGGTTTTACCATTGTTTTCCCTATGTATCTTGCCCAGAAACATAATAAATGCTGCCAGTTCAGCACAAGCTTCGTCGTGAGTATTGGTATGATGTTTTAATAATTCTTCCCTAACCTGACTTGAAAACGACAAATACGCTTCCTCCATTTTACATTGCTGCATCTCTATGGGTAAGCTTTAACCCATAATTCCCTTGACCTTTTAGCCTGTCATGTAAAGCATTGGCAAGTGTTACGCTTCTATGTTTGCCACCTGTACATCCAATACAAATTACCAGCTGATATTTTCCTTCTTTTACATAATTCGGAATCAAAAACTTAATCATATCTTCCAGCTTGTCCAAAAATTCATGTGCTTCCGGAAAGCTCATGACATAATCCTGAACAGGCTTGTCATTTCCGGTCTGATGTTTCAATTCTTCTATATAAAAAGGATTTGGTAAAAAACGGACATCAAAAATCAAATCCGCATCCGCCGGCATTCCATGCTTAAACCCGAAGGATACGACATTAATCATCAAACTATTATATTCTTCATTACGCACAAAAATGCGGTCAAGCTCTTCTTTTAATTCTCTCGTCAGAAGTCTTGATGTATCTATAACATAATCTGCATTCTGTCTTGTCTTACGCAAAATTTCTTTTTCGCGTTTTATTCCATCTTCTATACGTCCACTGTTTGTAGAAAGCGGATGCATACGGCGGCTTTCTTTATAACGCTTTAAAAGAACCTGCTCGCTGCAATCCATAAATAGGGTTTCGTACACATAGCCATTCTGTTTTAATTTTTCAAGAACACTTTCTGCTTCGTCAAAATTTTGATCCGCACGGACATCAAGCCCCAATGCAACTTTTGATATTTCTGCATTTGGGTTGGCAATCAATTCCACAAATTTTTCAATTAAAGAAACCGGCAAATTATCAACACAGTAAAAGCCTGCATCTTCCAACATTTTAAGTGCTGTTCTCTTTCCTCCGCCGCTCATACCGGTTACAACAACGAATCTCATGCGTTCCTCCTAAATGCCTATCCTTACGTCTCCCTAACTATAACTATTCTTTGGTCACAAAATCGTATCTTTTCAAAATTCTCCCAAACAGATTACTTCCGGCTCCAGTATTACTCCAAATTCTGCTTTTACTTTCTCCTGAACATCTGCCATTAATGTCTTAATATCTTTTGCCGTCGCATCACCTTTGTTAATTACAAATCCGCAATGCTTTTCTGACACCTGTGCTCCTCCTACCTGATACCCGCGGAGTCCTGCGTCCATAATCAGCTTGCCTGCAAAGTATCCCTCCGGACGTTTAAAGGTACTGCCCGCACTAGGATATTCCAAAGGTTGTTTTGCTCTTCTTTCTTCTGACAGCCGTGTCACTTCTGCTTTGATTTGGTCTGCATCGCCTTCTTTCAATGTCAGTTCCACGTCTGTAACTACAATTCCTTCTCTTTTCACAATACTGCTACGGTAGCCAAACTCCATTTGTTCACGGGTAAAAGAAACTTCTGTCC
This sequence comes from Lachnospiraceae bacterium, assembly GCA_015056725.1. Taxonomy (GTDB): domain Bacteria; phylum Bacillota; class Clostridia; order Lachnospirales; family Lachnospiraceae; genus 1XD8-76. Next base: position 4,208 of record SVFS01000095.1, read on the forward strand.
CATCTTTTGTAAAACCTTTTACAAGGCTTACAATCTGACTCATTTCTCCACCATAAGCACCGGCATTCATCATAACGCCGCCACCGATAGAACCTGGAATTCCCGAAGCAAATTCCATTCCGGCAAGACCTGCATTCATCGCCATATTCGCCACTTTTACAAGCATTGCTCCCGCTTGTGCCAGAATTCTATTTCCGCATACTTCTATATCAGACATTTCTGTTCCAATATGAAGAATTACACCCCGGTAGCCTTTATCTCCTACCAAAAGGTTACTTCCGTTGCCCAACAAGAAATATTCTGTTTTTGTCTCATAAAAGAGCTCTAGCAGCTGTTGTAGCTGTTGTTTTGTCTTAATTTCCAGAAAAAGATCCGCCTCTCCACCTACCCGAAAGGTAATGTGGTTTTTCATTGCTTCTCTTTCAAAAATCTGCTCTTCCGGCAAAATCGCTCTTACACTTTGCAAAATCTGCTTCATTTCCTATCCTTCTTTACAAAACTAATTTTGCTGCTCCATAAATTCCCGCATCATTTCCCAAAGTTGCAAGTGCAAACTCTGTTTCAGCGCTTCCCGGGAATACATATTTCTGATAAGCCGGTTTAATATACTCAAACAGAATCTCTCCTGCTTTTGATACACCGCCACCAATTACAAATATTTCAGGATTTAATACACTGGCAATAATCGCCAAGCCCTTTCCTAAAATTTCGCCAAACTGTGTTGCAATCTGAATCGCAACTTTATCTCCTGCTTTTACTGCATCAAACACACTCTTTGCAGATACGTCTCCGTTTCTTAAAACGCTGTCTTCCTCTGTTGCCGCAAGTATTCTGTTTGCAAGGCGTACAACTCCTGTTGCAGAACCATATTGTTCTAAGCAGCCATGTCCGCCACAGCCACAAGCTTCCGGTTCATCATCCATAATGTGTACATGTCCGATTTCGCCGCCTGCACCTTTATATCCTGTGAGTAATTTTCCATCAATAATAACACCGCCGCCGATGCCTGTTCCCAAAGTAACTGCAACCAAGGAACGATATCCCTGTCCGCCGCCTTTCCACATTTCGCCGAGTGCAGCTACGTTGGCATCATTTCCTGCCTTTGCAGGAATACCAAGAAGTCCTGTCAGTGTTTCTGCAATATTAAATACACCCCAGCCAAGATTTACGGCTTTATAAACCACGCCGTTGCCATCAACCGGTCCCGGTACACCAATGCCCACACCGATTACATCTTCTTTGCTAATTCCTTTTTCGTCCATCGTATTTAATATACTTTTTGCAATGTCAGGCAAAATGTTTTCGCCACCGTTTTGTGTTCTTGTAGGAATTTCCCATTTTTCAAGCACTACGCCTTCATTATCGAAAAACCCCATTTTCACAGTCGTTCCACCGACATCTACGCCAAATACATATTTGCTCATATATTAGTCATCCTCTCTTTTCTGCGCAAGATTACGCTGTACACGATTGTATAATTCCTGTGCTGCATTATAACCCATCTTCTTCTGACGATGGTTAACTGCTGCCGCCTCACAAATGATAGACAGGTTACGGCCCGGTCTGATCGGAATACTGTGACATACAATCTTATTACCAAGATATTCTGTATATTCCTCTTGAAGACCTAAACGGTCATATTCTTTATCCTTGCTCCACTCTTCCAGACGGATTACCATATCGATAGACTGTGTTTCTCTTACACAAGCCACACCAAATAATGTTTTAACATCGATAATACCGATACCACGAAGTTCAATAAAATGTTTTGTAATATCCGGTGCGGAACCAATCAATGTTTCTTCACTTACTTTTCTAAGCTCTACTACGTCATCCGTTACAAGACGGTGTCCACGTTTGATAAGTTCAAGGGCTGCTTCGGATTTACCGATACCACTTTCACCTGTAATAAGCACACCTTCACCATATACATCTACCAGTACACCATGCACTGAAATGCATGGAGCAAGCTTAACGTTCAGCCATCTGATACATTCTGCCATAAAAGTAGAAGTTGCTTTAGATGTCTTTAATACAGGAACGCCTTTTGCATTCGCAATTTCAAGGAATATTTCATCCGGCTCAAGGTCTCGGCAAAATACAAACCCCGGACAACCTTCGCGAATTACTTCTGCGTATACTTCTTTCTTACGTTCTTCTGTAAGAGACTGCATATACGTATATTCTACGAAACCAAGAATCTGTAAACGTGTAGATTCATAATGTTCTACATAACCTGCCAGCTGCAGAGCCGGTCTGTTAATATCCGGCTGCATTACCTTTATCGGTTTGATATCTACATCCGGTGTAAGATTCTCCATTTTCATTTTATCAATTACTTTTGTCAAACTAATACTTGCCATACCCTATCTCCTTTGTGTTTGTCTGCAAAATGTGATTGTTTCAAAAA
>SVFS01000096.1 GCA_015056725.1 Lachnospiraceae bacterium
AGATAACTCTTTAAATCATCCATGCTGCTGACACTCTTGCCATTTAATTCCGTAATAACCATTTCCTTGCGAAGTCCCGCTTGTTCTGCAGGTGAATTCGCTGTTACCGAACTGATAAATGCTCCTTGCGGAATGCCCCATTGCTTGCTGATATCAGGGGTGACATTCGCGCCACTTATTCCCAGCCAGCCTCTTTCCTCTTCCGGAATAATGTCTCTTGTTTCTGTGAGCATCATTGATTCAAGTTCTTCTTTAATGTCTGTAATCGGAATAGAATATCCCATTCCTTCAATCTGGGCACCTGCCATTTTGGCAGAATTGATACCTACAAGCTGTCCATACATATTAAAGAGTGCTCCTCCGCTGTTTCCCGGGTTAATTGCCGCATCAGTTTGAATATATTCGTTACTGCCTTCTGTTCCATCCTCCATATCAATACTTCTGGATAATGCACTGACAACTCCTGTTGTAACAGACTGTCCGTAACCAAGTGCATTTCCGATTGCAACTACCTGTTCTCCAAGTGTCAGCATTTCCGAATCGCCCATAGTCGCTTTTTTAATATTTTCAAATGTTTCTTCTGATAAGGCCGTAAGGTCTACTGCTATAATTGCCAGGTCTCTGTCTGCATCATAATCTTTTACTTTCGCGGAAACAATCTGTGTATCGTCCAAGTCTTCCGCATTCTCCTGATAGGAGAATAGTACACTCAAGGATTCATTTCCTTCTACTACGTGATAATTTGTTACAATCAAAAGCTCTGTATCTGTCTGCTCTATAATAACACCTGAGCCGGAGCTTTCACTTTCCTGTGTAAATGTCCCCCACATGCTTCGAATTTCGGTTTCCCCTTTATTCGTAATCGCTACAACACTAGGCAGACATTCCTGGGCAATCTGTTCTACCGTTAATACCCCGTCAGGATTTACAGGCTTCGGCATCGGCTGCTTCGATACATCAGATACCCCTGTTTCTTCTACTACTCCTGCCACGCCTTCAACATTCTGCATCATCTGCTCTGTTTGTGTACTTTCACTCACTTTCTGTTTTGTAGAAACAGACATTATAAAATAGCCTGCAGCTCCTCCTATAATACCTGCAAATAAGGAACATACGATACAAAGCACCACAAGTCCTGCACCGCTTTTTTTCTTCTTAGAGCTTTTATGCGAATCTCCCGGATATGAATTATAACTGCCATTTCCGTAGTTATTGTTTCCATAGTTTCCATTCCCATAACTTCCGTTTCCGTAATAGTTATAAGTTTTCTGTTCTTCATTATCATTCTGTCCGTACTGATATTCCATAACATATCCTCACTTTCATTTTATCCTGTTTCGACATTCCCCATTTTTAGCATATCTCCCTTGATGATTTCTATTCTACAAAGAGATTGTGTCCACTATATGATAAAATTGTGTTTTTTTTGTGAAATCTTTCATTTTTTATTCCATAAAAATAACCCACTATACCGGATTGTCCTGTATAGTGGGTACCTATCAAACTATTGCGTTTCTTATTAAGATATTATCCTTTTTTAAAAGCTTCTCTTGCAAATCTGCTGCTTTCACGGCTTTCAAGTACAAGTCTTTCTGCCTCTTCGGAAGGATTTGAAATCACTGCCGTATTGCAAACCTCACATGGCGGATTTGTCTTTACACGCTCTACTGCTTCGGTAACTGCTGCCACATTTCCACTGACAAATACTGTTGTATGTCCGCCGCATTTTGTATTCCATGTCTGGAACTCTACATCTGCTGTTTTTACCATTACATCTACTACCTGTATCGCATCCGCGCTACCAAGTACTTCTACTAAACCAAGTGCATGAAACATATCGTTATCTCCTATTTATCGTCTGTCTGCTTATTTGTTAATCGTCATACGGATTGCTTTTTCAGAATCTGCTGCCGGAGAAGCAATGATTGTATGCGCATACACATCAGAGCCCATATCCTTTGCTGTCTGAAGCGCTGCATCCATCGCTGCTGTTACATCCGATACACTTCCACGCATCTTTACACACGCACCGCTTTTCAAACGATTTCTTTCAATTCCCTGAATTTTAACATTCGCTGCCTTAGCTGCTGCATCGAGTGCTACAAAACAGGATAAATAACTATCTAACTCAAATACACCTATTGCTTGTCTTTCAAAAGCTTCTGCCATGAAGAGTTCCTCCTCTGCGAGTATTGTTTACCGTTCCATCTTCCAATATTGTACACTATATGGCGACAATTTACTACCCCCACCAAAATCATGCACTTCATTTGTCAAAAGGTCTACTGCCTGCCCGCAACCGGCATCAAAATGAGCATCAAAATATTCACCATCTGCATTGATTGCAATCAGTACACGCTCCTCATCCACTTTCCGTTCAAAAATACACTGCTTATTCGTAAGAAGAACCGAACGGAAGCTTCCATAGTTAAGAGCTTTTGATTGTTTCTTGATTTCTGCCATTTTTGCAATCTGTTCCGTAAGGGCATTCCATTGTGGCGCATCAAAACATGGTCTGAGTGCCGGATCTCCCTGGCTCTTATCTGCTTTCTCACCCCATTCACTTCCATAATATACACAAGGAATTCCCGGCATACCAAATGCAAGACCGTAAATCGGCACTAAATGGTTTTCATTCTGTAAAATAGATGCAATTCTTGTTACATCATGATTATCCACAAAGGTAAGTAAATGTTTTCCTTTATATAATGTCCAATTTTCAGGGCCAAACTGTCTTAACAGGGAATGAACGATTTCAAACATATTCATGCTGTTAAAGCTGGAATATAATCCTTTATAACATTCATAATTTGTTGCACTGTGAAGCATCTCATCATTCATCAGTCCGTTATAATCTCCGTGAAGCATCTCTCCTACCAAGAAAAATTCCTGCTTTTTGCTATCACAAAAGCTGCGAAGTCTTCTTGCAAAATTCCTGTCAAGGAGGTATGCCACATCCAGTCTGATACCATCAATATCAAAATAATCAATCCAAAATCCTACTGTCTCTAAAAGATAGTTTACTACTTCTTCATTCTGAAGATTTAATTTTACAAGGTCATAATGACCTTCCCATCCTTCGTACCAAAGTCCATCATTATAATTGGAGTTTCCATCAAGGCTAATATGAAACCAATGTAAATACGGAGAATTTTCTCTATTTTTCAGTACATCCTGAAAAGCCCAAAAACCTCGTCCTACATGATTAAACACACCATCAATAACAACCTTGATATTTGCTTCATGAAGTTTATCACATACCTCTTTAAAATCTTCATTTGTTCCAAGTCGTTTATCTATCATCCGATAGTCACGTGTATTATAGCCGTGTGTGTCTGATTCGAATATAGGTGAGAAATAAATGGCATTTGTCCCTAATTTCTCAATATGACTTATCCAGTCAATCACTTTTCTGATTCTATTTACTTGTTGCCCATCATTTTCAAATGGTGCTCCTGTAAAGCCTAATGGATATATTTGATAAAAAACACTCTCATATGCCCACATTGTTGTTACCTCTTTTCTGTCATGATAATTTTACATTATTATAAGATATGTAGTAATGGTTTACAAGCCATCTTTAGTTGACATAATTTTCTTGTGCATTTTTGACCCCACCAGTATTTTTCCCAAAAGTAATCCACAAACAACCTCCTCATTTTCTGCCACACGAGTCACTTTTTAGTGTAAAATCCGTAGTTATTCACATTTTTATCCACATATACACATCTGTCATTTTAATTTTCCACTGAAAAATCACCCATGATTTTTTCAAAAAATCAAGTAGCAAATGAAAAATTTTTCAACTTTTTCATGTTACATAAAGCATTATTTTTATCAGTTTATGTAAACTATTTTGCACATATTTTTTCTATATATTTTCAGAATCAGCTTTATTGACTAACTGAGTTCTGACTATTATTTACTCTTTTATAATACATTTCCCACTACAAATTCTGTTTCTTTTCTACTATAATGAAATTAAATCTAAAAAAGGCGAGGATACAGAAATGATTTTATTAGGTTCTCATGTTGGAATGAGTGGTAAAGAACAGTTTCTTGGCTCTGTCAAAGAAGCTCTCTCTTATGATGCAAATACATTTATGCTCTACACAGGAGCTCCACAAAACACACGACGAAAAAAACTATCAGAGCTTCGTATTCCGGAAGGACAGGCTCTCATGAAGGAGCATGGTATTTCCCAGTTTGTTGTCCATGCCCCATATATCATTAATCTTGGAAACGCCGCCAATCCGGATACATTCAAATTAGCGGTTGAATTTCTACAAACAGAAATTGAACGTACAATCGGTATGGGCAGTCAGACGTTGATTCTGCATCCGGGTTCTCATGTTGGCGAAGGTGTAGAAAAAGGAATTTCTAAAATCGTAGAAGGTTTGAACGAAATTCTGACAAGTGATACCCCTGTAAACATTGCATTAGAAACCATGGCGGGTAAAGGCTCTGAAATCGGAAGAAACTTTGATGAACTTGCAGAAATTTATGACAGAACCATCTGCTCTGACAAATTAAGAGTGTGTTTTGATACTTGTCATTTAAATGATGCCGGTTATGATGTGAAAAATGATTTTGATGGTATCTTAACAGAATTTGACAAAAAACTCGGCATTTCCCAAATTGCTGCCATCCACATCAATGACAGTAAAAATGAGCGTGGCATGGCAAAAGACAGACATGCTAATATTGGTGATGGTTTCATCGGTTTTGATGCGCTTCACTACATCGTCCATCATCCTGCTTTAACATCTGTTCCTAAAATTTTGGAGACTCCTTATATTCCGTCAACAGATGATCCGGACAAGAAAGTTGCTCCGTATAAAGAAGAAATTGCAAGACTGAGACAGTAAGAAAACTCTTGCATGAAAAGTATACTTTCACAAAATAATGCCATACAGACACAAAATATTTTGTGTCTGTATGGCATTAAATTTTAAACACCAATGAACAACACTACTGTTTTTTCTATACACGAGTTTGACACATTGTGGTTCCTAACACTTGCTCACTTGATAATTGCATATCTCCACAGATTCTACATACTGCTTTTTAAGTTCCGCCAGTCTTGCATATTGTTTTGTCTGTCCATGTCTCTTCTGTTCAGCTTTATTTACCCAAAGTTCCGTTATGCAGACTTCATTAGACGAATCCACCGGCACGCCTATCTCATATTTAATGTTTCCAGGTTCCTGCCTGCTTCTTTCCACAATCTGTTCTTCCAAAAGTCTGCTGATAAATTCCTCTCTTTTTCCATCTTTTATCTTATATTTCACATCTGCGAATATATAATGGTTTAAAAAATAAATTGCTTCTTCAAACGTCTCTGCTCTTGCAACTCCAAAATATTTTCCAAACTCAAGAGTCCACATATCCATCTCTGCTTCTATGTCATTAACCTGATTCATAATAAAGCATATGTAACGGCAAGATGTTTTTGAGATTTCAGGAAGCAAATACTGAAATCCCCATTCCACATCTCTTGTATCATCCTCAAAACCATTTCTGGCATCAATTACAAAATTAGTCCCCGGATTATCCCGGAGCAATTCCAATGCAAATGATGTGGGTTGTCTGTAATTCTCCAAATAGGCTGCTTTTTTCCATTCGAGTAAAACAACCTGTTTCTCTTCTATCAATCTTACTCTTGCATATTCTGAATAAAATTCTTTCATCTAATATTTCCACCGCTTTTTCTATTATTCTAGGGCAACGTGTTCTTCTTTTTCATGTTATTCCACCACTTCTGATAATTCAAAAAACAAAAAATACGTCCATCCTGTATTTTCTGCATATAGCTTTTGGAATACTCACCAATGAAACCTCTGTATTTCTTTCTATTTCATCAAATACAATATGCATAGTAGCCGCCGTCAAAGAAATAATTTCAGCTCCGGCATATTTTTACCACCGGTAACCTCATCTATTTTTGAATTCAACTCTTTATAATACATAAGTGTAGATTCCGGACCTGTTCCACCTACTAAACCAATTTTTTTCATCATTAACTCTCCCTATTTTATCTCTTAAAACATGACACATTTCTCCACGTAAACAAATGCCATAACTAATTACAATCTTTTGTTGTTTTAAACTCTTCACAAGTCGAAAAGATTCCCGTATGTTGTCAACTCATATTTGTTAAGCATTGCACCTTGTCGAAAGTATAAGGGAGCGAGATAATCGCCCCCAAAAAATATAGTTACCTTTCGTTATACTGATACTTTTTTAACTTCTCACCTGCAATGATACAAATTAAACTTCCACTTACACCAAGTATAAACATCATAAGTGCGGCACCTGAACCTTTTCCTGTACCAAAAAGTGCTTTTAGAATTGATAAATCACCAAATGCAAACATAAATGGTTCGCACACATTATCTACCATAAAACCACCCAAAAACAATCCAATCGGGATAGTAAAAAACTGAAACGTATTGCGACACGCATAAACACGCCCTTGTAATTCCACCGGAATGGTGCTCCTAAGAATCACATCCAAATTAGTACTCATAACAGGCACAAGAATCCATCCAATAACCTGTCCAATACACCATAATA
>SVFS01000013.1 GCA_015056725.1 Lachnospiraceae bacterium
TTTCTCTGTCACAGATATCCGCCTTTACAAAGCGAAAGCGCGGATTCTGCATTACTGCTTCCAGATTAGACAAGTTACCTGCATACGTCAGTTTGTCCAGACACACAATCCGATACTCGGGATACTTATTTAACATATAATGCACAAAATTGGAACCGATAAACCCGGCACCGCCGGTTACTATCATCGTCATAACACATTTCTCCTTCGATTAGTAGTGAATCTTACCCTCTGCAACCTTCTTCAAGTGCTCTCCGTACGGCGACTTGCCATAACTTTCTGCAGACGCCAACAAAGATTCCCTGTCAATCCAGCCGTTAATAAACGCAATCTCTTCCGGCGCAGATATCTCGATTCCCTGACGCTTCTGAATCATTTGCACAAAATTCGTAGCTTCCGCCAGACTATCCATCGTTCCGGTATCCAGCCATGCAAACCCACGGCCCAGAAGCTTTACTTCCAAAGAACCATCCTCAAGGTAAAACCGATGCAAATCTGTGATTTCTAACTCCCCTCTTTGGGATGGCGTTATCTGCTTCGCATACTCCACTACCCGCTTATCATAGAAATAAAGACCGGTAATGCAGTAATTCGATTTCGGGATCTCCGGTTTTTCTTCTACCGAAACAACCTTGCCATCTGCATCAAATTCCACAATACCAAAGCGTTCCGGATCAGTTACATAATAACCAAAGATGGTTGCTTTCCCTGCCTCGCTGTTCGCAACTGCTTCACAAAGAAGCTTGCGAAAACCATTTCCGTAAAAGATATTATCCCCGAGCACCATCGCACAGGGCTCATCGCCAATGAACTCTTCCCCGATTAGGAATGCTTGCGCGAGTCCGTCCGGACTCGGCTGTTCCTTGTAGGACAGACATACTCCATACTGGCTTCCGTCCCCCAAGAGACGAATGAAATTCGGCAAATCCTGCGGTGTCGATATAATCAGAATATCCCTTATCCCTGCCAGCATGAGTGTTGACAGCGGATAATAAATCATCGGCTTGTCATAAACCGGCAACAACTGCTTTGAAGTTACCTTCGTGAGCGGATATAATCTGGTTCCCGAACCACCGGCTAAAATAATACCTTTCATATCTCTTTCCTTTCCAACGATACTGCTATCCTTCTACGATTGTACCACAAAATCCTGATTTGTCATCAACTCTGCTGCCAAATTTTTCTCTTTCCGTTGCCTCCCCTATACAATCCTGTTATAATCATTATATCTTGGGGAGGTATCTATGAAGAAAAAAGCACTTATTATCGGCGGCAGCGGCGGACTTAGCGGCAGACTTGCTACCATGGCACAAAAAGAATATGACGTCTGGGTTCTGACCCGGGGCAAACGCCCGGTTCCGGACGGTGTACATCCGCTTACTGCAAACCGAAACGACCCTGCGGCTTTTTTGCATACCCTTCTTGAAGAGCATGCGCTTATGCATGCAGAAGAACAACATTGCGATTCTGCATCGGCACGCTGGGATGTTGTTTTTGATTGTATCTGCATGAACGAAGCACATGCAGAACAAGACCTTGAAGTCTTACCGGAATTCACTGACCGCCTTGTGGTCATCTCAACAGACTCCGTTTACGACCCTGCCCATAAGCAAACACCTCAGACCGAAGAGGGCATCTTTATCGAAGAAACCGGTTCTCCCGAAGAATGCAGCTATGCCGGAAACAAACGCCGGATGGAGCATGTATTTCTGGATTCTTTTGAGAAACCGTCTAGCACCCTGCGTACCACTATTTTCCGTCCGGGACACATCTACGGTCCGGGATTTTTGCTGGGTTGCTTCCCGGAACACAGCCGTCAGGAAAGTTTACCGGAACTTATTGCCCGCGGCGAACCCTTACACCTCGTCGGCGGCGGCATCTACCTTACCCAGCCTATCTTTGTGGATGACTTGGCACAAGCCATGCTGGATTGCGTAGACTGTCCGGACACCTTTAATCAGGTATTTTGCATCGGCGGTCCCAAAGCAGTCGAGAATCGGCGTTATTACGAAATTATCGGTGAGCTCTTAGGCACACTGGTACGCATTGAAGAAATCCCTTTGTCCGGCTATGTGGAAGCTCACCCGGAATACGCAGGACACCTCTGTCATCGGATTTATGATTTAAACAAATTAAAAAAGGCAGGGGTTCCCCTGCCCTCTACGACGTTGGAAGAAGGGTTACGGATGCACTTACAGAGTTTGCAATAAAAACTCCAACGCATCCCCTATCCTCTCAAATGAATACGTCGTCTCATACTCCAGCTTCCCCCCGATGCCAACCGACACATCGGCAAACTCAAACATCGGCACATCGTTAATCCCGTCCCCGACAGCAACAAAATCCGCCCGCGTCAGCCCCTCCAGCTCAGCCAGATACGCCAACCCGCGCGCCTTGTTCATGTTCCTCGGGATGAAATCAAAACAATCCACTTGCCGGTAAACCAACAGCTCATCCACATCCTCCGGATGCTCATCCACCAGCTCCTGAATCAACTCGAACGCCTCTGCGTCCTTCAGAAATGGCGTCAGCTCTACTTCATTCGGCTGGAACCAAACCCTGTCACCACAGACCGCCGTAATCCGCTCCTTCATACGGCGCAACTGCTCTTCTGCCCGTTCGCTGTGCGGACAAATGTAGAAACGCTCCGGCGGAAGCTCCACCCCGTACTGAATCACAGCACCGTTCTCTCCCACTAAAATCGGCTCCTGCAGTCCAATCTGCCGCATAAAACCGCAAAGATAAAATGTCGGCTTTCCGGAACAGATCGCGATGCGATACCCCGCCCCCTCTAACTCTCTTAACTTAATAATATCCTCATTCAGCATCCTCTTGCCAATCGGAGCAAGTGTGCCATCGAGGTCAAATACGATTCGTTTGTGCATGGTTTCCCTCTAAATATTCCTGTAGTATTCTATTCAAACTCTCTAATCTCTTCTGCCAGCGTAAATCGTTGCCTCTCCCCGGCACTATGGTGGTCGGATAAGAACCTGCTAAAACTCCAAGCTGTCCGCATTGAGCAGAAAATATTTCATACCCATGATTACAAATCCTTCCTCATTTCTCCAAGGCTTTTTCGTTCCATTTACTATAACAATCTTCTTAAAGGAATCCGGAATATTTCTAAATGAGTTAAGTTCTTGTGCCTGCTTTTCCTCAGAAGTCATATCATAAGCCACCTGAATATAATATCTCTGGCTGCCCTGGTTCACTACAAAATCGACCTCTAACTGTTTATGAACCCTCTTTCCTTCACTATTCTTTGCAAATACATCCACAATACCAACATCAACATTGTAACCACGTACACGCAGCTCGTTATAAACAATATTCTCCATAATATGAGTGGGTTCCTGCTGCCTAAAGTTCAATCTGGCATTTCTAAGTCCTACATCTGAAAAATAGTATTTCAGATTTGCTCCTACATATTTTCTACCCTTAATATCATATCTGTCCGCCTTGGAAATCAAAAACGCCTCTGCCAGATAATCTATATGATTGGATATCGTTTTATTGCTATAATGGATTCCTCTTTCACTTTTAAAGGTGTTTGATATTTTGGTTGGATTGGTAGGTGCTCCTATAGCAGAAGCAAGAATATCTACTAAAGTTCCGATTTCATCAACATTTTGAATCCTGTTTCGCTCTACTACATCCTTGATATAAACATTGGTAAAAATATTTTTAAGATACTCAGCCTTTTGGCGTTCCACAAGAAATCCCGCTACCTGTGGTAAGCCGCCATATATCATATACTCCTCCCAAGCATCTTCATAATCTCCATCGAATGCTGCATAGAACTCTGCAAAGGATAGCGGATAAATTCTAATTTCATCTCCTCTGCCTCTAAATTCAGTTACAATATCACTTGATAAAAATTTAGAATTGCTTCCGGTCACATATACATCGATATTGCTTATCCGAAGCAAGCTGTTCAGCACTTCTTCAAATCGAGGCATAAACTGCACTTCATCTAAAAGCAAATAATACTTCCGGTCATCTTTCATTGCGTCTTTAATATACTGATAACACTTCTTGGGATCTCTCAGCTCCTCATTTTCAATGCCATCTAAAGCAATCTCAATGACGTGGTCATTATCTACACCACTCTCCAATAAATATTTCTTAAACAACACAAATAACAGGAATGATTTGCCGCATCTCCTGATTCCGGTGATAATCTTAATCATTCCGTTATCTTTTCTTATCTTTAACTGTTCAAGGTACGCATCTCTTTTAATCTCCACCGCGTCGCTCCTTGTTTTTGTGCATTGCACGAATTTTGGTAATGTAATTCTATCATTAAATTGTTTTTACTTCAATAGTCATTACTATTTTTTGTGCATTTGCACTTTTTTATGTAGTAATTACATAAAATAATAAAAAAGGATATATACAGTAGCTAGCCCCGCTCTTACTTTGCCCCTATATTATCGATAAACATCTGGCGATAGATGCTCCGCTGTGCCTTTATCATGCGAACATATCCGGCATAACTGAAAACCACTCCAGGTGCAGCCAGATTCTCTGTATGTCCAACATGTGCAAATCCGTCTCCCTCGACACCAATATATGTATCAATCCTATTCAGTTTCCCTTCAGCATTTTTCGTAAGAACATTCATTAACGTAAGTCCTTCACCAAAATCATAAAGATCGTAAGCGCAGATACCGTGAAAAGGGGTACTCCCATAAACAGATATATAACCGCCGCCTCAAGGAACAGAAGCCTGTCGTGGAGGCGTTCTTGGCATGGATTGAAAAACAGACCGCGCCAAACGGAAGCCGTCTGGCAAAAGCCCTTACATACACAAAGAATCAGAAGAGCTACATGCTGACATATCTTGAAGACGGGCACTGTAGTCTGTCAAACAACTTGAGCGAAAATGCAATCCGTCCGTTAACGGTCGGAAGACGCAACTGGCTGTTCTGCGATACCACAGATGGCGCCGATGCCAGCATGATGGTATACTCCCTGCTTGAGACAGCAAGGGCGAACGGACTGAATCCGCTTAAGTATCTGGAATATCTTCTGGCAGCAAGGCCAAACGCGGATATGTCCGATGAAGAACTGGAAAATCTGGCGCCATGGAGCGTAACGGTTCAGGAACAGTGTATAAATAAGGCGTTAGAGTGAGGATACCCTGTTATTCTGCGCTTACTAAAGATCAACTTTTTTGTAGTGTATTTCTCCATAGCCACCCATCCTCCCCTATAGCAAATTAATATCTGTTGCCTTCCTAATCATATACAGAAACCACATCTGACACAAACTTCTCTCCGTCATACCTTCCGAACAAGTGATTATCCGCCTTTTCATAAAGAAGATAATATTCCTTCTCCCAGTCCAGCTCCTCCATATCCGCAAGACAAACAGCTAAGGTGAAAACTTCTCTCGTATTATTTTATTTTCAAGATTTTTACGTAATGGCGCTTTTTCAATAAAAAAGGCAGGGGGGCACCTGCCTTCTACGTCGTTACAAGATGAGTTGAGCAACCTCCTATGCAACCTCAATCAATCCAAACTCCTTTAAATCCTTGTACGTTTCTTCTATCATAGCCTCAGAAAATTTATTCCCTTTAATCTCTTTAAATGTACTAATAATCTGTTCCCTCGTGGAACATTTCATAGTATTTGAAACAAAATCCATTGTTGCCAACGCTTCCAGCTCCAATGGTGTTTTATGTGCAAATGCTTCTATTACTGTTGTTGCAATCTGCTTCTGCTCCTCAGACAACGCATCTACCAGAACGCCCTCCTTCATGGAAATCACATGTGTGCTACTGTTGGTATTAATCTCAATATACTCTTCGCTCTCTAATATATGAAGCGTATTGTCCAACTTCGCACTATAAGGACCATAATAATGAATCCCATATCGCAGGTTCAAATCAATCCCTTTACGTTCAAAGAAGTAAAACATTTTTTGGGCAGCCTTCTTTCCTAACTTTGCACCATCAAAACAATTACATAACATGTCAAATAATTGTGCATAAACACGAATGTTCTCCATAGCCAGTCCTTTCTATTCTTCATTGATCTTCTTCATTATCTCGTAAGCCTCTTTGCTTTTCTCCGGATGGCAATATAAACTCATAATATCAATTTTCTCTGATAAGCTTTTAATAATTTCTGATTCTTCTGAAATCGTTGTTACCCTGCCTGTTTTTTGATCATATATAACAATTGCCTTTTCATCATCTTTCTCTATTCGTAAAGGAATCTTATGCGGCATCTTACCCGCCGATACATCCTCTATGAAAAACTGTTCACCAATTTTTTCTTTCAACTCTCTCTCGTTTCTTCTAAACTCACGCTTATCCGCTTCGGCAGGATGGGCTTTCGTATAACATACCCGCGGATAGACTTTTCTATGTATAATATTATAGCAAGCGTCACTTTTGTCAACACTATCTTTTATCAATTGTAAGACTCGGCCGTCATCAAATTTCAGGTATTCGTTTGTCTCCCCAGGAAATCTTCCATTCGGCAAAACTTCTTTCAAGGCTTTTCCTAACATGATATCAAAAAAACGACGTGTACGATGAAAATACACCTGAATAAACATAAAATATCTTGCCAAAACAAATTCTTCAAATGCTTGAACGCCTCCACCGGCAATTGCTAATTTGGGCATCCCATTACTTTCGTATATAGTTAAAGACTCAATCAACCTATCAACATCAAAATTTCCGTACTTCACACCGCAATAATGTGAGTCCCTAAGCAAGTAATCCATCTTGTCGCAATCCAACTCACTATCCATAAAACTTTTCAAAAAAGTGTACTCGGAATTGGGACCCGGATTTCTCCCCATATAAATATCACAAATTAATTGAGGTGTAATGTTATATTCCTCTCCGTACGCTTCGACAAACTCGTTCCCGATTTCATGAACAATATCGGCAATCTCTGTGTTCATAATGATATCTTCCGTGAAATCTTCGTGTTCTTTTCCTTCCGGAAATACAGCCTCCGCAGCGTGAGAAAAAGGAGCATGCCCCAGATCATGCGTCAAGGCTATAAGGCGTAATATTTGTTCGTATCTCCTGCGCTTTGCTTCTTCAAAATATCTTCCGGCATTCATCACAGTAGCATTAAACGCCTTTGTTACCAGATGCATAACACCCAATGAATGTCCGAATCTGGTATGCTCTGCCCCATGATAAACATAATATGTCATCGCAAGTTGTTTAATATTACGTAAACGTTGAAACGGAGGAGAATCAATGATTCTCTTCTCCAGACGGCGCACCTCAATGAATCCATGTATTGGATCCCGAAACTTGTCTACTTCCAATGTTTCACCTCCTCATAACCATTATAAAGTCAGAACGTTTGTTCGTCAACAAGAAATTACCCCTGCATTCTCATTTATTGCAACACTATCTACCGGGACAACCTCTGCTTCAATTTCGCACCAAGTTTTCAAGCCATCTACATCGCTTCGGTATTTTCTCCCTGCTTCGGTTTCTAACAATTCTCTTTCCATTTTAACTATTATCCGATTTTGATTAACGTCATAATGAATACTCAGTTTACTTAATATTGTTTCATTATCGTATTCACCAAACCGCTTCCACGGTTCCAGCGTGTCCGCAACGCATAAAACAAAAAGTAACGGGTTAGCCTCATACGCAATCTTTACAAACTTTTCAGGGCACAAACACTCCAACCCGAATGACTTATACTTTTCTTTACTTTCTTCGCTTGTCCCAGACATATAAATATTATGCGAAGCTATACAGTCCGCTATATACCTAAAGATTTTAAAATGTTCACAACAAAAATGTTTTTGCTCCCTGTTGATAAAATCATATATTATTTCGTTCTTTGAACTGTTCCTCTCATATTGCTTTCTGTAATTCTCTATAGCACCCGCAAAAAATACATCTGCACCTACTAACCCATGATCTAAAACACCCATTTCCACTAAGCGATATTTAAAATACTTCTCCATTATAGCTTGGCTATATCTTGGTGTATCTATCCTTATACTCGTTTTTCCTGTATATTCGATGCTGCCATAACAGCTCCTTAAGCATCCATGCTGCAATCCATTGCACCTTACACTGTTTGCGGAAAATCCAGCTAGCCTGAATCCTTTTCGTATAAAACAATATCTTCCAGCAGAAAAATCCAAAGAGAAACAAGGAATCTGATTTATGCCAAAGCATTCATATATTTTTTTCCGTCTACCATTCTTTACCAGCAAACAGTCTCTACAAAGCTTTTTTCCTCCAATCTCCTTTTTCGACTTTTCCTCATAAATATATCCCATATCATGTGCCAAGCATGTAAGATACCAAAAATACGAAAAAGGATAATTTCCATTTTTCTTTGCAATAATTTGAATATTAGGATCAATCATTCTTTGTAACATTGCACCGATAAAAAATACATTTACACTATGCCGGTTTCGAAACATAATTTCGTTTTCTGTATTGTTGGACCAGTCTTTAATAATATGCTTTTTCGAACCTGCGACAAAATACTCTTCAATGAATCTTTTCGCATCATCCAAGGAGCATAAAGGGTTTATAAAATCTGTTTTGTAGTAATTCCAAAAATCAGGATGTTCCTTAATTTCAATATTTAATTGCTCTAATAAGTTCATATATAAACCTCATCTCCCCAGAACAGCAAGTGATTCCTTGATATTACTTGGTGCTGTAACCACAATACTATCAGACATAATCTAAATCTTACAACGTTCCATTGCTCGGCTATGTCACAAAAGTTGCTCATCTTCCGCTCCTGCTGCCTTGCTCATTGCAAGTAAAATAGCGGATACTATAATACTATTGTTCCCCTTTCAAAGCGATCACTGCTAAAACTGCCGCCATTACATCCGTGGCCGTGTTATATGGTATTCTCCAAATTGAACTGGCACTAACAACAACTTCATACCAACTCGGATTTACCGTTACAATAACTTTAACTAAAACTAAAACAATCAAAAACTTATTAATCGGACTAGAAAACAACGCTATTGTCCTATATGATTGCTTCTTATTTGGTTTGTCTTCTACGGTAAGAGACTTCAGTTCTGCTCTTTTGATTTCTCCCTGCTCAATTTGCTTTAGCAACGTACTGGATACTGCTCGTAAATACGGTTGATTCAATGCATCAGACGATATCACTTGCTTTTTGTTATCACCGTTCAGAAAAGTTTGTAAATAATATAAATATTCTCTAACCACTTCATCTACTTCGTATGTATGATAGTAGACGATCTCATTCAAGGTTCTTTTTATCATTAGCAGTATCTCATAATATTTCCACTTTGAAATATTATCCGGCATCTCGCTCATATATTTCAGTATTTCTATGTAATCTTCTTTGGTAATAACATCTACTATTCTTTTATTTAAATCAAACTTTATTGCTATAAACATCATACCAAGCATAATCGCATACATTACTAATACAGCATATGCAAAAAAGTCATGCTTAACAAATGAAGCTAATCCTGCAAAAAGGATTGTCATCACAACCGATGCAATAAACATAATAATAGTACGCATTTTTTTATTTACATATCGATTAATCTCTTTAGCAATTTGTTCTTTTTCCACAATTTTCTCCCTTCTTCCAAGAAACTATGTATTTTTTAATCGAAACTTTCCCTTTCTTCGTAAACGCATAGTTTCGAGGTAGTCCCATAACATTTCAGGAACCCTATTGCTAGGATTCCTGTACGCTAACAATTTGCTCGTTCTTTTTGCTACATTTTTTCCGGACTTCTTCGCTCCAGGGAGCCAGTCCAACTAACTCATCATCTGACATATCCTTGATCGGACGTTGTTCCAGCAGATATTTCAGATACTCATATAAATTCAGTTCGTATGTCTTTGCCATCTCTACAATGGTAAGATATACGGCATTGGCAGATGCACCTTCCGGCGTATCGGAAAACAGCCAGTTCTTTCTGCCTACGGTAACAGGACGGATGCTGTTCTCGCTTAGGTTATTACTTAAACTGCAGCGGCCATCCTCCAGGTATGGCATCAGGAAATCTTCACGGTTCTGGATGTATGTGATAGCCTTTTTCAGTTTTCCGTTGCTCCCCGGATTTACCTGTCTTAACCACGCCAAGAAGCCCTCAATGACCTGTTTCTGGTCTTTGAGTCGGCGGTTATGGGTCTGTTTGAAACTGAGTCCTTTTTCTTTGTTGGACCACTCGTATTCAAACAGCTTATTGCAATAGCCCCTGTACTGCAGGATTACTGTAATCCCTCTCATGACCCTTTGGAATGGCTTCCAGAAGGTATCTGAGGATATGAGCAAAGCAGCAACACCGTTGTTTCTTTTACTTTGTTATAGCCCTGATAGCCGTCAGCCATCAGGTAGAAACTATGTTCAATTCATCTTCTCCATTACGAACCAGCGTTACAATTAATTATTCCCAAAGTTTCAATTGCTCCTCTTGGGCTTTATCAATTTTATAGGAATACACAATTTCTTTAAAATGGTCTTTATCTTTTAATGCGCTATTTAATAAGCCTTGTTTGTGCAATGAAACATATATTGCTGCGGCCTCTGCTTGACAATTTATTGATTTCTGTGGATTAAAAGAAATATCAGTGAACGCATCATATTCCATTATTTTTTCTGTAAGTTCACTATGCAAATGCAACGTATTAATATAAAGCCAATTATAAAAATATGTCTTCGGCTCTGTTTCAAACTCCTTTCCATCAATCCTAAAAGAGACTAATTTTCCACTATTTCGTAATCGTTCATCTTTTTTTGCCACTTTCGACGAAACTTCTAATAAATCTTTATACGGTCCTCCGTTTTCAAAGACTTTACTTGATTGAAATGCTGATTCAACAGAAAATTCTCGTCCGCTTTTTGTTTTGATTATTAGATTAAACGCACTTAGTTTAACACCTAAGTCATCTTCAGATTTACTGGACACTTCCAAAATCTTTTTTCCAAAATTATTTTTTCTATATTCTTCATGCAAACTTTGTATGCATTTTCTCTTTTGACTATTTGAAAAGCCACTATAAAACTTAAATTCAATATCTTCTCTAATACAATATCTATTATCTAATGTTACAACAAACACTGGTCTAGTAGCCATCTTTTCTCCTTTAATTTTGCCATGCTGACCAATCTATTCTCGGTAAAAATAAACTGGTGTTAATACTTTGTGGAATTTCATTAAGAATATATTCTTGATAATTTTGCAATACCTCAACTCTTTCAAAATAAATACTCTGTATATATTCCGTTGGAATTACACCAAATACTAAAACTTCTGCTTGAGGATTTGTAGGATAGCACTCATAAATATTCAAATCACACCGTTGTGGATAAGATGGTCTATCTCCAAACATGTCCTTAAAAGCGTCTGCTTTCATCCTTTGTTGTAAAGGCTCATTATATATGGTTGCATCTCCTGCATTAGTCCAACAATATGCACATGAAAACTTGTACAAAATACTTGCATCCAGTTGCAATACTGCCCAATCGGTTGTTGGATTTTCCTTCCGTAATTTGTAAAACATTTTGTAGTTGGGAAATTCTATCGATAAACATATCGCATTTGGACAATTATCAAATCGATATTCATCATTATAAACACTTTTCATCTGTTGTGCATCTAAATATTGTCGCGGAACAAGACCAAATTGGCATATATTTTGCAAATTTTCTGCTCTTGTAAAGTGGTATAATTTATTAATTTGTCTTTGTTCAACTATTTTAGCAATTATCTTGTTCATAAGCACACATCCCAATATATATTTTATCATCAGTCTAGTATGACAGTTTCCCTATCCTCGGAATACCAATTTATTTAACGCGTTACTTCAACAAAACGTGACATATACGGTGAGCAATTAATAACATAGTGCCTATTAAACGTAACCGCTCAATAACATCGTGCCGTCTACAATAAAATGGATGGTATCTGGGGACTTCTTTGCAGGAATCGCTTCCACAAACTTGCGCCTTAAGTGCGCCCAGCAGCCAATCCGGGTGATTACGGTCAGCTTGTTGTAACCGGAGTATCCGTCCGAATGGACATAGTCCTTAAAGTCTTTCAGATACGTAACCGCATGGTCTCCGTTTCTGGAAGGCTGGTAATCATACAGAATGATGGGATGCTTTTCATCATTTCCGGTACGGTAGAGCCACATATACGATTTCGTCTGTGGTTTCTTCCCTTCTTCCTTTAACAGCTGAATGGGAATTTCATCACAGTGGATGATATCCCTTTTCAGAAGCTGTTTCTGAAGATAGTCGGTTACCGGAGAAAGATAATCCTGACTGCAGCGGATAATCCAATTCACCATGGTTGCCCGTTACCGGAGACTTAACTTCCAGTTGCTTAAATGCGACTGGTTGTTCCGGGTGCTCCAAAGGAACAGGAAGTTCCTTTTCGGCAAGTGCCTGTGTCCTGAGCTTGCGCAACCAGTAATAATACGTCTTGGTATTGATGTTGTTGGTCTGACACCACTGAACGACCGTCAGACCGCTTTGCTGACATTCCCGAATCAGACTGCGCCAGCTGTCTGCCCGCACCTGATTCTTGGCTAAAGTAACCTGATCCATGAGATAACCTCCCTAATAGACTCGAAAAAGTCGAAAAAGTCTAACATTAGATATTTGAGGTATTATCCCATGAAAACCGGAAGGTTTTAAGGCACTAACTTATTAACCGCTTACGAAGTTTTTCCTATTCTATTTTAATTAGAAACGATTAACATAATTAATGAGTTGACGTCTGTTATGTTACTAAAGTTTGATTAATCTTATTCTTTGATATCTAAAAGACAAATCTAAAAATATGCGGTATCAAAAAATACTTGCACCATAAAAATTATTTGTATATCATGATTTTTGAGAAGAAAAGTTATACACAATACAAGAACTTTCATTTCGAAAGGAAATGAAATTGTATTCAGAAAAAGAAATGTTGTTTTACGCAGTTGATAGTGGTATGATTGATATTGCCACTATTCAGATGCTGATTGAGATGAATGAAAAGAAAAAAATATCTCGAGATGCACGAACACAAAATCTGGCAGTCGGAAGATGGAGAGTGGAGAACTTACTTGCCAGATGATACTAAAAGAAGGCTGGTTCGTAGGCGAACTAGGGAACAACTCGACAAACTGATATGTCAGCATTATAAGCAAAAACAGAATGAGCCAACAATCCGTCAAGTTTTTCAGATGTGGATTATTGAAAAGCTGGAATTTGGTGAGATTCGCAAACAATCTTATGACCGATACCAGACTGATTTTGATAGGTTTTTTGCAAATAATGCAAGTTTTAAGGGATTTGCAGACCGCAAAATCAGATACTTGGATGCTGAGGATTTGGAACGTTTTATACGGCTCACAATAGCTGAGATGCAGTTGACGCAGAAAGCTTATTTTGGTTTCAGAACGATAATAAACGGCATATTCAGATGCGCAAAGAAAAAACATTACACGAACATAAGCATAACCGAGTTTATGGGAGACTTGGATATTTCCAAGAAAGCATTTAAGAAAAATGTCAAGTACAGTGAAGGTGAGGTATACCAAGAGTGTGAAGCAGAAAAGCTTACAGAATACCTTGCTTCGCAGAGGAATGATATCAGGTGCCTTGGATTGTTACTCTTGTTTCAAACAGGTTTACGGGTTGGAGAATTGTGTGCATTGAAGCCGGAGGATTTGACGGCTAAAAGCATACATATCTGTCGAAGTGAAGTCAAGTCTAAAGACGATTCGGGAAGATGGATGAATTATGTTCAAGAGTTTCCAAAGTCGGACGCAGGAGACAGACATGTTATCATCACCGAAGCTGCCAGAAAAACTATCAGTTTGATAATGGAAGCGAGAGATGAGGGAGAGTATCTGTTTTGTGAAAAAGGAAAACGCTTGCGAACACAATCCTTTCGCCGAAAACTTGAAAGAGTGTGTAATGATTTGGATATTAAGTATAAGTCCAATCATAAAATTAGAAAGACCTACGGTACAATGCTTATTGATGCACATGTTGATGATGCTATTGTTGCTGAACAAATGGGGCATGTTAATATTTCTACAACACGGAAATATTATTATTTCAGTAACAAGAGTGAAAGCAAAAAAATTGAACAACTTGAAAAAGCTAGTAAATATGGATGAATGATTACATGTAATCATTTGTAACCAGAGGCGAAGGAAAAAAGCCAGTATTTATGCGGGTTTGAGAGTTTACTCACGGAGTTCGATTCTCCCACTACTTCTAATCTAATATTTTTTCATGAATCCAAGAGGTTTACACAAAATAATTTACACTCTCTAATCGCAACTACTTTCAACAATTCTTTTCCCGAATTACGACTTTTCTCTGTCGATGACATTTTCCCTTCTCCTCGCATTGTAAAATAGTGGTGTTTATAGATCTCTCCAAAGTCTGTATACTATATTGTTGATAATACACCATTTGATGGTTTACGAAAGGCTACAACCATAGTCTCTTACCTTAAATAGGCATTATCTACCGCACCCCTTTTTAATCTCATTCTCTTTAACAGATTTCTTAACTTTTGATTTTTTATCTTAGACGTATACTTAGCAATCACAGGTATCACAATTGATTTTGTAAGCCACTTCTTGTATCTCCTTTTTTGTTCCTTCGAAATCCCAAGCTCTTTAACATACAAATCAATCACATATATGGAGAATTTATATCTTCGAATCAATCCAAACTTTTCCCGCTCAATTCCATAATGAGCCGTTTCATGATCACTTTCAAGAAAATAAAAATAACCATTTGTTGATAACTCAAGATATGTCTTAATCATCTGATCGGTTTTACAACTTTTTACTTTTTCCGAAAACTCCAATTTATTTAACATCTTAACCGATTGTTTTAACTCAAACAATCGGTTTTCTGGTGTAAAAAACAAACCCATTTTTTTAGACGATACCCCCGATTGGTTTTTCTTATAAAATTCTGGGCTGGCATAATTCCATATTTCACTGGTATATATAAACATCTTCCCCTTTTGTGCCAAATATCCCAATACAATATCATGAGGGTGAATTCCACAAGCATTAGAAAAAATATAATCTAAATTCTCAATAGCTTTATATCTTTCTGTATTAAAAATGATTCCTGTTACGTGGCTCGAAAAGAAGGGAACATTCATCAACGCCGATATATTATCTTTGAATTCAAAATGCTCCGTACTTGTTGAAATGTATTTACATATTCCACCCGAATAGTCTTTTCTTTTCTCCAAAAAATCAAGAAGTTCTTGAAGCTTATCCTCTACTAATATATCTCTATCATTTAAGTGAAAGGCAAAAATGCCGTCTGCAAAGTCAAGTACCTTTTTCCAATTACTAATTGCTGGAAGTTTCGACGAAACTCTATAAATCTTAACTCTTGAATCTGTTTTTCTCCATATTGAATTTAAGTCTAACCCATCATCAGATGAATCAGAAACAACGATATTATATCTTGAATCATTTACTTTAAGTATTTTTTCTATATGCGATATTGCAACTTCACTACGATTATGTAACGGTATACATATTGACAAAACGACTCTCCGCATCTTACTACCCTCTAAATCAATCTACCCTTTTTAAAACTCGTAAAACTTTTGATTCAATTCTACTCCTAATAAACTCCACTATGATTGCAAATATGTAAAGTGCTATTGCATATACAATTATTGATAACAGGCCTAACGTTTTATCAAAATCATCTAAAAACATATATGCCCATTTTCTTGCCACTACAGTTTCAGTCATCAAATACACCGCTAAGGT
The DNA here is from genome assembly GCA_015056725.1 of Lachnospiraceae bacterium. Lineage (GTDB taxonomy): Bacteria > Bacillota > Clostridia > Lachnospirales > Lachnospiraceae > 1XD8-76. The sequence continues at coordinate 15,771 of SVFS01000013.1, forward strand.
GTAGGGTGCAATCTTTGACCATATCTCCCGTTTTATTGGCTTAATATTTATAAAGAAGGCAAATAAAGCTATAGCTCCTGTCACAATAAGAGGACTACAATAATCAATAGTCAAAAGATAAGACCACCTTTGGCTTCCCATGCTAAACAAAGCAATGCTTCCTATTAAACTTATTATTGTTGTCGCTAGGTAAATTGATAACCAAAATACACTCTTTCTGTTCATTAATATCTGGAATCTACGAATATATCTTCCTACACAAAACATCATAAACATAGGCAATACAGACAATGCTGAACCATATTCATTTGAATGAAATACAAAACCAAGAATTGTATTAATCCCGAAGTAAACACATAAAAATTTTGTGTATGCATCCTGTTCCAATTGATCAAGTGTCGCATGTACCACTTTTGAAAAGAGATAGAGAATTAGATACACAATCATAAACCAATATGATCTCCAACCTAATATGACACCTCGTATCACCGTTCCAAGCGATACTTGTTCTACACTTGATACTACCCCTACTACATATGTAAACGCAGAATAAAATAACATCATGATAACAAATTTCACAAATTTTTTTCTACTATACTTCATTCCATAATATCCAGAAATCAAAAAGTAGCAATTCACTGCAACGGAAGAAATGCACATCAGTAAATACTCTAATATACTATGAGAATTCCATACATAGATACCTTCTTGAAGTTTGTTTGCAAACCCATACCCATGCTCTATCGTATGAATTATCATCACTCCCAACATAAGAAGGCATTTAAATAAATCAATTCTTGTATCTCTTTTCATCTTTTACCCCCAATTTTATGTTTTTGCTTAACACTTCGCTATCTTTTTCTCATACTCCTTAAAACTCATTAAGCCTAGGTCACGCTGAGAAAGTATCGCTATCTTTTCGCCCACCGGCCATTCGATTCCTATTGTCGAATCATTGAACAGAATACCTGTATCTGTTTCAGAATCATATTTCCCATCGCATTGATAGAGCATAACTGTGTTGTCTTCTAAACTTGCAAAACCATGCGCAAATCCTCTAGGAATAAAAAAACCCAAGTGGTTTTCTGCGCTCAGTTCATGAGCTATCCAATTCTTATAAGTAGGGCTACCGACTCTTATATCCACAATCACATCCCAAACTCTTCCTGAAAGAACTGACACAAGTTTTGCCTGTGGATTTCTTGTTTGAAAATGCAAACCGCGAATAACATTCTTCATTGACCTCGAAACAAATGTCTCGTTTAACTGAAAACTTATCCCCGCGTTCAGAAATATATTTTTTTCGAAACATTTTGTGAATCCACCCCGGTTATCTCCCGCAAAGAAATTATGTATCAAATAAGCTCCTCTTAACTCTAGCTCCTGAAACTCAAAACCAGTCATTCTGCCATTCTCCCTTAATATGGTATTGATATTAATTTTATTATTCCGTCCTTGGATACGATTACTATAATAATCCTCTATTGTGCACTGTGTGCAAAAATAATTGCATTAACTATATATTTTCTGTATCCGACTACATCTTGGATTTTTCTGCAATACTATGATTAAATGAGCAATAATCCGCTAAAAAAGGCGAACAGCCCATATCGCATCAGAGAATTTTCAATTTCTTGCTTAAATATAAAATAGAAAACACATTCTGTTATTCGCAAAACAAACATATGCAGATAAAATATTAAAACCCCAACCTTTCTCAAATAATCATACAATCTGCTTTGTTTTAATTGAATTTGCCAGCAAAAAGGAACAGAAAATATGATGACGGAACAAGAAACACGTACATAACAAAGGCTCTCCCCATTCAAAGAGTCTAACAAGCATTGCCTCGATAAAAAACAAAAGCATCGATACGAAAAAACAAAATATGTTTGTGGTAATAACCCAACAACATAAAAAGCAGCCGCTATAACCAATATACTTTGAATTCTTATTCTTTTTATTAAGTAGCATAAAATCAAAACCACTACTATCGTTTCATGTAAATGTCAAAGATACCAATAACTTCCCAAGAAGATAAAATCTTTCAGCCATTTCAAAATACCATAAAACACACCTTCAGGTTGGATACGTATACTTTCAAAATAAGCCACTAGCAAATAAACAATCAACCAAAATATATACAGCCTTAGAATGTTTAATATATAATTCTTCGAAACACCAATATCAAATCTCTCATAGTTTGTTTTTCGGAAGAGAAAATATCCCGACGCAATAAAATGGAACAGCTATTCTAGCAAACCAGTACTGTATACCATAATTAAGTAATCTACTATATGTATACAATGGTGCCACATGTATAGCCACAACTAAAAAACGTATATAAAGCGAACTAAATCAACGCCATATAGGCGAGTAAAATTTGGGTCGTAGCTTGAAGACGAGACCTTTGTAGTGTCTTTAATAGTAATAAATCCCTCCATTTCTTATAGCGTTTCAACCAGCCCTCCTTGAATTTACAAGTTTTGCCGCAAATGTCTCATATCATTGCAGTCATACCTGCGGCAGATAATTAATATAAACTCCGTTTTAACTCTGAAAAAACTCGCCAAAGTACTTGTTCTTATAAACCCCCTACACGCTTTCCCCTCCAGCGCATTTACAATCCTCTCGCATGCCCCATCTTCTCCATACTCCGCCTCACAATCTCCCAATTCCTCATCTGCTGCCATCCCGACAACAGAATTCATATGAATCGGATAAATCGCCTTCACATCCGGATTCTCGTCCAACACACGACGAATCGCCCAGAACATATTATACCATTCTATCTCCATTTGTCATCAACCCTACGACTTAATATTTTATCATAGAGGCCACTCTAAATCTATATTTACAGAATAACTTTCATCGACTCTAAACTCGCATAAGATGATTTCCATTTCCCAGACATCTGATTTCAAGATTTCCGAACGTGCAATTTCATCGCACAAGAATATTCATTTGCAGGCTGGGTCCTGTGATGGTATATGATTGACTTTCACAACCTCCTGTACATTTGGAAGAGCATTTGACTTAGCCTCTGATTCCGAGAAAGAATAACCCTGTTTTTTAGCTTACTCACTCAGTTGTAAAAGTTACTGAGATGAATACCATTCTCTTCGCACCACTAGTAATCAGAGAGACCGCTTTAACGGCATTCCATGAACAGCCGAATCTGATTCTCTTTAAAAACCCGTTTCCCCATCACGATTATGCTCCTTAAAATAGAATGAAATGTTAGCAGTTCCCAACAATCATTATAGAGAAAAATATGGTGCTGAAAATCCACTCTAAGATTCGGCTCTTACCGTTCTTCCAGGTAATTGGTCTTGAATGAATCGGAGATAACTATTTTGCCTCTTTTTCAAATCCATCAACATCACGCGACTCATCAATACACTCTTAAAAATTATCTACTACATATTTCTCAAGCTCTATATGACTATAAAGTGTAACATCCTGCCCGTAATCGCCTTCTCCAATTAATATAGTTTTACAGCCCGCACGTTTTCCTGCTAATATATCAATTTCACTATCTCCAACAACAAAGGATTCCTTCAAATCAATATTAAAATCTTTTGCGGCTTTTAATATCATTCCTGGTTCAGGCTTACGACAATCACATGCTATCTTTAATGCTGGCACCTCTCCTGCATATCCTTTATGAGGATGATGTGGGCAGTAGTATATAGCATCTAAGTATGCTCCTTGTTCACCCAACAAAGTCTCCATCTTATTATGTATTTCATCTAACTGAGGAACTGTAACCTCTCCTCGTGCCACTACCGGTTGATTAGTAATAACTATAGCTAAATACCCCGAATTATTTATCTTCCGTATTACCTCACCTATTCCATCTATCAGTTCAAACTCATCATGATTACGCAAAAATCCAACATATTTATTTATTGTCCCATCCCTATCTAAAAAAACTGCTTTTTGTACATTTCTTAAATTTTTATTAGTAACCCGACCCTCTCGAAAGTCCTTGCATACCATCTTGTAACGTTCTGGAGTCCCCATATCTTTCACATACTCAGGACTATCATAACAATACATTTTTCCTGTACCTTCTAAAGGTTTTAAAATTTGCCTATCTAAATCTATTTTTGCGGTATCAATTTCAGTATCTAATACTTGGGGTGAAATCACATGCAAACCTGCATTAACTCGATTTTTATAAAATCGGGGTCTATTATCTTCCTTCGTCAACCATTTTTGGACCGCCATGTCTTCATCAGCAATAATAACCCCACTATCATAAGGATGATTATTAGGATGTGTAAACAATGTAACTAATCCCCCATGACTCTTATGATACTCAACAAAACGTATAAAATTCACATCAAATATTGCATCTGCATTTAAAAGCAAAAAATCTTCTTGCAACTTTTCTTTAATCTTAAACAGCGCACCTGCATTTCCTAATGGTTCTTCTTCAAAAAAATACTCAATATTTACTCCAAACGGCTTACCAGTAGAAGGAGACACACCACTTCCATCACCAAAATAATCCATTATTACCTTTCCCAAATGACTAACTGTTATAATTATGTCTATAAATCCCTGACTTTTTAAACACTCTATCTCATGTTCTAACACCGGTTTCCCTTCAATCATTATCATTGGCTTTGGAATATCCTTAGCTATTGAAGATATTCTCGTCCCTTTTCCACCAGCCATAATTACAGTCTTCATTATTTCTCCTCCAATATTTATGCTAAATGCCCGTTAGTTCATGTATCATCACTTATCTAAATAATGCACTTAAGCTTGTTCTCGTCTTATCCTCATTTTTCTCAATAGCTTACGGAATGCTATAATATTAATATTACTAGTATATTTTACAACAAGAATTGCAATTTTTTTGTTAAGCTTTTTTGTATGTTCTTCTTTCCATATCAAAATCCCAAACTCAGGAGAAAACTTATCTAGTACTTTCATAGAAAATCGATAACATTTTATATAACCATACTTTTCTTTAGCTATACCATAGTGAGCAGTCTCATGATCACTCTCCATAACATAAAAAAGCGTTTGTCGAAAGATTAAGATAGGTTTTTTACACTTGCTTTCTCTTACTCTCTTTAATCGAACAATCAAAATCTAGTTCTTCTAGCTCTCTCAATGAACAGCTCAATTCAAATATCCTTTTTTCTGGTTCAAAAAATGACCCTGTCTTTTTATTTATTACAACCCCTGAAATATTCGCCTTATAAAACTCTGGCGGGGCATAATTCCATACTTCGTCCATATATACAAACGTATTTCCCTTTTGTGACAGTTGCCCCAAAACAAAATCATGTGAGTGAATCCCATATTCTTTAGCGAAATATTTGTTAACATCCTCTATCATCCGATACTGTTCTATACTAAAAACAATGCCAGTGGTATGACTTGCAAAAAAGAAATATTCATTAAGGCATTTCTCGGACTTTCAAATACGAAAAACTCTCTACCCACCCGAACATATTTGTACATACCCCATTGCAATTTCTATATTCATCTAAATAGTCAACCAGTTTAGTTAATTTGTTAGGCAAACGTGAATCTCTATCGTGTAAATGAAATGCAAATATACCATCCACATAATCAAAAGCATTTTTCCAATTTGTCCTTGCTTTGATATCTGTATGACCTCGCTATACTGTCACTCTGCTATCCGTTTTCTTCCAATAGGAGAAAAAATCTTTCCGTTGTATTGAAGTGTCTGAAATTACTAATCAAATCTCTCATCCTTAACCTCAAGAATCTTTTCAACTTGAATTGCTACCATCTCACTGATATAACATCTCAGTTCCTTCCTCTAAAGCTGCAAATCCGTGTGCAACCCTCTTGTAATATGTAGTGCTCTGTGATTTTCTTCACTCAACTCAATCCCTATCCATTCCTTATATGTTGAACTATTTGTTCGCAGATCTACAATAACATCCCCCTTCTTTCCTGAAACAGAAACAAATGTTTCATCTAAACTCAATTCCTGCATTCTTATACGCAGCCTTCACAAATAATTTTGTAAAGTTCCTATATTATCCCCAACAAAAAAATAATCTAAAAGAAATGCGCCTTTAAGTACCAACTCCTCAAAACCAAATCCTACTATCACTTTTCTCTCGCTATATTAACCTCAAGTGCTTACTATTAACCAATCTTTTACGCAGTACATCCATAAACGCAGCGATAAAACATAATATTAACGCATAGATATAATAGTTATCGCCACCGCTTTATTAGATGCTTTCAAAAAAATACACACACTTTCTTGCAACAATTGTTTCTGTTAATAAGTATATCTCCAAAGTATGAGGCGCGATCATACTACACGCTCTGGCCTATTCCCTACAAACGATTTATTGCAAGTAATTTTTAAATAAAGAAAAAAATAAACAAATTGCAGAAAAAAACAATAACTGGATTACGATACTCTATGCTGAATCTGTATGACAAATTCTGATTCCCTATATAATATAACAAAATACATGCTCGATATTTCTCACTGTCAACACCACATACTTAAAACAAATGCCCTTGTACTCATTTTTTCTTCCAAATCAAATTTCTTTATCCCGTAGCCATAACAATAAATATACAACATAGGAAGAAAAGACAATGCCCCTCCTACTCATTCTATTGCAGCACAAATCCGATACACGAATTCAGTGCAAAAATAACCACAATAAACTTTACATACTGTTTCCCATCTAATCTGCCGAGTGCTGGATTAAGTACCACCGAAAACAACTATAAGAGTAAATAAATTATCAAAAGCCAGTACGAACGCCATCCAAACAGACCATTTTTGACAAAGCCTACTATAGACCATGTTTCCACTTTTACAATCAAAGCAAATAAATGTTGAGTAAAACCCCCTAATGTTACCAAACCTATGGCTTTTTTATCATAAATATCTTCTCAAAATATCCGGAGTTTAAGAAATACATATTTACGCCACAGAACTCGCACACATTATTATAAACTCCGCCGGCGAACCATCGTGCCAGACATACAGACCCTCCTGTAACTTTGTAAAACCAAGTCCGTGTTCTATAATGTGAATACACATAACACCAAGCATCAACAAACCCCGCAAAATATCTAATGAACTTTTTCTTTCATTTGCTCCTCCTTATCGCTTGAACCCCATTTTCAAAAGATATCTGCGCTTCATACCCTGTATCGCGGCTTAACTTACTACAATCAAAACTTTCAATTGGTACTGACACTCCATTATAAGGTATAGCTCCCAAATGTAATTCCTTATCTGGGTTGATAATATCCCGCATTGTTTTAATATATTCCTTAAGTCTCCGCGGTTTTCCACTTCCAATATAATATGAATGATTATTTTTTCCACTCATTCCAATATGAAACAATCCATTTGCGACATCACGTACTTCCACAAAATCATAATACTGCTCTCCTGAAGTAAAATTTGCTGGCACATTAGAAGCAAGTAAATCATACGCAAAATTAATAAAATTACTGCTCCGGTCATCTGCGCCATAAGTATTAGGTATAATCGCCCACAAATGATCCATACCCATCGTATTACATTCTGCTTTACTCATAAATCGAGCAGCAATCTTAGCTGCGCCATACTCACTAACAATGTTTGGAGTAGAACCATCCAAAGAAGAATACGCGTAAACATCTTGTTCTGCCGTCGTTCCTGCCCCCACAAATCGTTTACATCCTACCTTTTTTGCTGCAGCAATTGCTTCCATTTCCCATCTAATACTTTTTATTTGTAGGTTATAATCACCTCTATCCTTTCCGGTAATTCCAGCCCAGACCAAATGAAAAAAAACATCTGCACTATTTATCTGATTATACAGATGAAGAATGTTATCCATATCGCAAAACACTGGCACCACATTTTTCAATTTTCTTAATTCTTCACTGTACGATGTTTCACATCTCAAAACAGCATACACTTTTATGTTGTGATATGACAAAGTTTTGCAAAGCTCTGTACCAATAAACCCATTTGCACCGGTTATAATTGCAGATTTCATAAACTTCTCCCCTACTGTTTTCTTTTGATGCCACTTTCCCGCTCTATTTGTATAAATTGTGTTATTCCTCAATAGAGCCATGAGTCCGACAAACCCAGAATCATTGCTCTAATAGCGCAAATCGCTCTTCCTTACTAAGATGCTAAACATAACAGAAACCACAATCAATATCGAATTAACACAAATGACGCAATGTTCTTTACAAATGAATAATCCTTATCTACCCTACCTCAAAAAGAGACCACTCTTAACTTATTGATTGACTGCATCAATAATAACGGTAGCCATATACTCAAGCATTTTATCCGTCATTCCCGGATATACACCAACCCAAAAGGTATTATTCATGATAAATTCCGTATTTTCAAGTCCTCCAGAAACACGATATGCATCTGTGTTACGAATCTGATCAAAACATGGATGTTTAATTAGATTACCGCTAAATAATAACCTTGTCTGTACATTATGTTCTTCAATATATCGAATAACCTTATTTCGATCTACTCCCTTCTCTGGTCGAACCGAAATCAAAAAACCAAACCACGACGGAACACTTTTATCTGCTGGCTCTGGAAGAATTATCTTATCCGATATCGGCTTGAGTAACGTATAAAGTTGCTCCCAATTATGTCTTCTTTTTTCAATAAAAGTTGGGAACTTCTTTAACTGTTCGACTCCAACTGCCGCCTGTAAGTCAGTAACCTTAAGGTTATATCCAAAATGACTATAAACATATTTATGGTCATATCCTTGCGGAAGCTGACCATATTGCCCATCATACCTATGTCCACAAAGATTATCATGTCCTGAAGGACAAACACAATCACGCCCCCAATCACGGAACGAAAGAATTAGTCTATTTAAAACAGCGTTATCCGTATAGACACATCCACCCTCTCCCATCGTCATATGGTGCGGTGGATAAAAAGAGGACGTTCCTATATCTCCCCACGTACCCGTAAATTTTGTCACATCATTAATTGTATACTTTGTACCAAGTGCATCACAGTTATCCTCAATAAGCCAAAGATTATGCTTGTCACAAAAACTCTTCACATTCTCCAAATCAAACGGATTTCCAAGCGTATGTGCAATCATAACTGCTTTTGTTTTATTACTAAGTGCCTCTTCAAGTTTTGTGACATCAATATTATACTGTGGAACAGTAACATCCACAAACACTGGTACTGCACCATACTGAATAATTGGCGTCACAGTTGTCGGAAAACCACATGCAACTGTAATAACTTCATCTCCGCGCTTTATCTGGCGTTCTCCCAGTTCTTGAGCCGTAAGTACCGTAAAAGCAATAAGATTCGCGGAAGAACCACTATTAACAAGATGTGCATACTTTACCCCAATCCATTTTGCAAATTCTTTTTCAAACTCATCAGAAAATCTTCCCGTCGTCAGCCAAAAATCAAGCATAGCTTCAGTCAAACTCTGCATTTCCTTCTCATCATATACCCTAGACGCATAAGAAACTCTATCTCCCGGTCTAAAATTTTTTTTATTTTCTATCGGTTCCTTAAATTCGTAATAATACTCTGCAACTAAATTTTTAATCTGCTCTCTTGCTTCTTTTTCACTTTTCCAACTACTCATAAACGCCTCCATATCTAGTTCAATAATTTCTTTTTTCTTAACAATTACTTGTTCATTTTCATTCAAAAAACAACTCGCTATTCGTTAAAACACAAAAATTCATCAATCTCTCTATCCATCTCCTCTGATAAGTTGCCCTTTTCTATCCAGACCTTACTAAAACGGCATACCATCTCCATACACACTCTCATATGCCACCTCGGTTTCCACCCAAATGTTTTCTTTAATTTACCACAATCAAGTTTTAAGAAATTTGCTTCGTGTGGCGCACATTTCTCTTCAATGTTTACCCAAGCAGCGCCTTGACCCCAACATTCGCAGAATATATCAACAAGTTCACCTGTAGTAAGACAATCACATTCATCTGGCCCCACATTATAATGACCTTGATAACTTCTCTCCTTATATTGCTTTTCGACTATCTCAAGATATACAATCAAAGGCTCAAGAACATGCTGATACGGACGCACCGAATATGGGTTTCTTACTTCTATTTTTTTTCCAGCTACCATTGCCCGAACGCAATCTGGAATAATTCTATCATTAGCAAAATCTCCTCCTCCGATAACATTACCAGCACGTGCTGTCGAGATAGCAACATCCTTTCCATCGAAAAAACTGCTTTTAAAACTGTGTGTTACCAATTCCGAACAACTTTTACTGTTTGAATAAGGGTCAAAACCATCAAGTGGCTCTATCTCTCTGTACCCCCAGCACCATTCATTATTCTGATAAACCTTATCAGTTGTAACGTTCAAAACACTCTTAACATTCGGATGAAGTCTAACGCATTCTAACAGATTTACTGTTCCCATTACATTCGTTTCATACGTATAGACTGGCATTCTATATGAGTCACGTACTATTGGTTGTGCGGCAAGATGAAAAACAATCTCTGGTTCATACTTGTCAAAAACATTTTTCAAACTTTCAAAATCTCTTATATCACCCTTTATATGACATATCTTGTCCCTAATCCCCGACATTTCAAATAACGACATCTCCTTATCAGAACATCTAGAATACCCTATCACATTTGCCCCTGCATTCACTAAAACTTTAGTAAGCCACGTTCCCTTAAAGCCCGTGTGCCCTGTAATTAAAACCCTTTTCCCTTTATAAAAACTCAAATCCAACGCCATTTTAGTCCTCCCATATTTTCCAAGGTGCACGTCCGCTGTTCCATTTATCTTCAATCTGGTTTTTCTCTCGCAATGTATCCATACACTGCCAATATCCTTTATGTATGTAACCAACCAACTCTTTCTCCGCCACCAACCTGTTAAGCGGTTCTTTCTCAAAAGTTATCATATCACCATCAATATAGTCAAAAATCTCTGGCTGAAATACCATGTAACCTATATTAATCAAATCTCCATCAAAATCGGATTTTTCTCTAAATGCTTGAATTATCCCCTCTTTATTTGCCTCCACAACACCTTTATTTTGTCCGAAATTGTACATTGTCATCGTACCCATTTTTCCGTGTGCTTTATGAAACTCAATTACTTCCTTGATATTCACATCGCACACTGCATCACCGTATGTAAGCATAAATGGCTCGTTACCAATATATTCTTTAATCCTTTTTATTCTCCCACCAGTCATTGTATTTAGACCAGTATCAACAACTGTTACTCTCCATTTTTCAATATGCTTATTATGTACGATTATATCGTCTTGACCCTTTGTAAAATCAAATGTCACATCAGATGTATGCAAAAAATAGTCTGCAAACCATTCTTTAATAACATGCTGCTTGTAACCCGCACACACAATAAAATCATTAATTCCAAAGCACGCCGCTTCTTTCATTATATGCCATAGAATAGGCTTTTCTCCAATTTCAATCATTGGCTTTGGTTTAAAAACCGACTCTTCTGATATCCTAGTTCCAAATCCTCCTGCTAAAATTACAAGTTTCATATCACTTCTCACTCCTTAACTTAATAAGTATTTCACGTAAACCCTTTCTATTTATTATTCCTAGTAAAATAATCAACACAAGAATTGAATATCTATATATTGGAAAATCATACAAAAAAGTTAATAATACACCAAGCAACACAATTATACTGATCAACACTACTATTCGCATGTCAAACAATTGCACATCTACAGCGTCTCTTTTACATATCTTCTTCATGCATCCATAATGACCAAATGCATACACAACATACGAAATTAGCGTTGTATATCCGCACACTATATAACCAAATCGTTCTATCAACAAGAAATTTAAAGCAACATTTAGTATACTGCATACTACAGATACAATCATTACATACTTCGTTTTTTCATAATAAGATTCAACATTCACAAAAACCGATCCAAGATAAATAAAATATATACTTATTGCTATTGGTGGAATACACCATACCGCCTCCATATATTCAGTAGTAAATAATATTTTCATTACTTCTGGAGCAATGAGTATAAACAACATAATAATAACTCCAACCACTATTAGAATATAAGAGGTAACTTTCTTAATATCTTCATACTTCTTTTCATTCATCTTTTGATACTTCCATGGAATTAACACCTGGTCTACGGAAGACTGCAAAATAATTAGCACATATGCCAAATTGTAAGCCACACTATAATATGCTGCTTGTGGTGTCCCCACTATCTTTCCAATCATAATTCTATCTGATTGTGCAAAAACCATGAACGAAAGAACATACACAACATATGGAGCTTGAAACTTAAGTATGTACATAAACTGCTCTTTAAACTTTAAATAACTTCTTATCATTCTAATGTAATTAAGTCGCCTAAAATAAAACGGAAGCATAAATAAAATTGATACGACTAACCCTGCCGAGAACTTTACATCAGCAGTTTTTTCAATTGTAAGCAAAGCAACAATAGGTACAACAACATTTAGCAAACTATATGACAGTGTTGCTGTAATTGCCCTTCTATAATCATATTCCTTCTGCCTGCAAATAAGCCAATTCTTATACCCAACATAAAACAACATATAAATTGACATAAGTATAATAATTTCTTTAGACAACCCAGTAAATGCTGAAAACTGCTTGAAAAAAATGCCCACAAACAAAAAGAAAATTACCGTCATTAAATTAGCAAAAAACTGAGTAACACAAGAAAAATATTTCTCATCATCCTTGTAAACAAATAAGCCTTTTTGATATGCTCCTGCAGAAACATCCCAATTTGTAAACACCAGAATTAGTTGCTCAAACGACAAATACATTGACAAAGTTCCATATTCACTTTCTGGCAGAATCCTCGTATATAAAGGCACAGTAATAATACTAATACCTTTCAAAAATAGATTGCAGAGCATAAACCAGATTGCCGCCTTACCCACTTGACTGGAATTTTTATATTCTGTAAAAAAGTTTTTAACAATTTGCATTATTGCCAATCCTCAATTTCGTATGATAACTTAGTTTCTAAAAAATCTGTCTTCTAACATTAAACATAGACAATGATAAATCGGAAGATGCAATTCTTGAATCATGTATGTTTCTGATTCCGGAACTTTAATAGCAACATCTGCAACCGTTGCTAATTCTCCTCCGTCTTTACCTGTTAACCCAATCACCTTAATACCCATTGCCCTTGCTACTACTGTAGCACTCATAACATTTTTACTATTACCCGATGTTGAAATTCCTAAAAAAACATCTCCTTCCTTTCCATATCCATACAATTGCTGGGCAAATACCCCTAAACCATCTACATCATTAATATACGCAGTAGTTAGTGCTTCGTGCGCTACCAGCGGTATAGCCATTAACGACTGTTCTAAATTAGCAGCCAATTGTTCTCCTCTCGTAGGATCAATTTCTTTTAACTTACTAGCAAATTCTTTATTTACCGGACGAGGCATTCTAAAACGTTTCATCAACTCTGCAGCAATATGTTCAGCATCTGCTGCAGACCCCCCATTCCCAGCAATTAATAGTTTTCCCCCATTAGCATAACACTTCTCAAAAACCAAATAAGCTTCTATAATATCTTGTTTAACACACTCTAATGAAGGATATCTAGTCAACAATAAATCAATATGTTTTTCAAGTCTAGTAATCAACATTTTAGTACCCCATTTTTATATTCTTCTAGCAGGAACTCCTGCAATTCTAATGTTATCTTCAAGAAAATCTTTATTTACTACTGCATTTGCACCAATATAAACATTATTCCCTATATGTACATTACCGATAACACAAGCTCCAAATCCAAGTTCAACATTATCACCTATAACAGGGCCTTCTGACCCTCCTTTACTCCCTAAACACACATTTCCTATTATGTAACAATCTTTACCTACGTGTGAAGTATTATTGATTATAACAGAACCTATATGAGCAATTTTCAAACCCTTGCCACATACGTTTACTCCAATTTCAAATCCAAATAATGTTTGCCAAAAAATAAGTCTAGCCCTATTCACACAATATCCCAATCGCGCCATTCTATGGCCATCTGACTTTCTATTATAATAGTATTCCGTCTTCCTTAATGCCTTAATAAATCTCCAGATTCTCCTGTTATGTGTAGAATAGAAGTCCCTCTCATAGTCAAGCCAGTCTTTTAGCTCTTCTCTTGTGTGTATGTAAGTGTATTTATCTTCCATAACTTTTCTCCCACTAGTCTATCTGAAAATATTCCGGACTATAATGTATTACCCTTGTTCCATCGTTTTCAAATTGAAAAGGAATATACATCAAATCCTGCATCTCCTTTCGAACTGCTTCTTGTTTGTCTGGTTGAACGTAAAATATCAAAAAACCTCCGCCGCCTGCTCCAAGTAATTTCCCTCCTAATGCTCCGGCTTTCATCCCTTTTTCATACAATTCATCTATGCCTTCCGTCGATACAGCAGACCCCGTTTGTCGTTTCAACTTCCAAGTAAGATCTAACAATCGACCAAATTCGTCTAAGCAGCCCTCACCAGTAAGGATCTTTTCAGCCCAATCCGTAAGTCCTTGCATTTCTTTCAGTTGAGAAATCCTATCGCTTTTATGCTTCAAATTAACCTTTTGCACATCTGATGAAAATCGAGTAAATCCTGTAAAAAACATCATTAAATTTTCATTTAATTGACATTTGCGCTCTTGTGAAATAATAATTGGATTAACCTCATATCCTTCCGCACTAAAATTTATTCTGTTAAATCCCCCAAAAGATGCAGCAATCTGATCTTGCCAGCCCCCTGCCTCATTACACAAAACCCTCTCTAAATAAATTGCCTCATCCGCCAATCGTTTTTTATCTACATACTTTCCTTTTAATGCATAGAATGCATTTAACATTCCTACTGCAAATGATGAGCTAGTTCCCAGTCCAGAACGTGCTGGCAAGTCTGCCTCATAGGTCAATCTAATTTCTCTCATATCTAGCATCTTCATAGCTTCTCTGATAGCCGGATGTTGGATGCAAGTAACATCTGTCACACGTTCTATCCTCGAATATGAAAGTTCTGTACTATACTCAAAAAAACGAGGTAAATGTCTTACATTTACATAGCAATATTTGTCAAAACTTGTTGAAATAACAGCTCCACCATACTCTTTAAAATAGTCTTCCATATCGGTTCCACCACCAAAAAAAGACATTCGAAACGGAGTTTTTGTTATAATCATCTTATCTCCTCCAATCTAATCATTATTTCTTTATATCTATTTATACTACTTTTCATGCTTAACTTATCAATAAACTCTGCACGTATTTCCTTTTTAGAAATCATATTGAAAAAACCATCACACATATACATAAGATGTTCGCAAAACGCCTCCTCAGTGTCTGCTACATATTTTCCAACATTTATATTATCATAGCCAATAAATGCATGGGAGGTACCAATAACCGGCAATCCATAAGATAATGCCTCTCCCACTTTTACCTTCATCCCAGCGCCCTCAAATACAGCTGCAATATAAATCGAAGCTTCTTCAAAATAAGGTGCCATGTCCTCTGGTGTATCAACCAACCTAACTCTACTGCTGTTATTAATACATTCCTTAACCTCCACAGTTGGATGCGCTCCCGCCACTATAACGGATACATTTTCGAACATTTCTAACTTGTTCAATTTATTCCACACTCTATCAATATACCAAACTACGCCTTTCGCATTTGGCCCATACCCTAAACTGCCTGTTAACAAAATAACCTTTTTCTCATTATTGCTTCTTTCCGAAACCTCACAACTCTCAATGCACACTGGGTTTATGCACACCTTCATCGGACTAAGTGGTACAATTTGATTTGCCCTTTTTATATCTTCCTCTGTTAAAAACACAAAAAAATCTGCTTTTTTTAACACACGCTTTTCATTTACTGCAAAGGAAATAAAGCGAAGCCAATTAAATATACTTCTTTCTCCTCTAAAAATATTCTTTCCATAATCTGTTTCAACATTATGCATTCTTACAATACACTTTTTCTCATGTTTATGACATGCCTTAACAAGGAAATCATATCTGCTAAACTCTATATGAACAAACTCATACTTTCGCCAATCTATTTTTCTCTCTACAAGTTTCCATGAATCATAAAATGATGTTGTTACTTTTTTTAACAACATACGTAAAATCTTCACTAAAACACCACTCTGTCTCTCCTCTAATATTTCAATTATACTGAGTTTTCGACTAGTGTTTTCAAACAATCCAGATTCAAACTTTGGTCCAATATAGTCCACATCACAGTTTCCTAATAGGGACTTGATTGATTGATATACCCCCAGACCTCCTCCAGACTTTTTTTCCGGTGGTATAAATGTAATTTCAAGAACTTTCATCACTTGCTTCCTCTCTTATTTAGTTATTTGGAAAGGTACGTAATCCGATGAGTTAACATTTATTAAAAATCTCAAATACAAATAAAGCGAACAAATACACCACACAATAAATTTGTTAAACCTCTTTTTTTTGAATTCTAACAAATCAAATATTCTAGGAAGAAGAACATATTGTGTCGCATTAAATAATAAGGCTACACGAGATAACGCCATTGAACTAAACAGCGCTATCGTATGAACCAAACTCCCGGCAACAAATAAATTGTACATTCCTTCCTCATTCGAAATCACATTTGCTTTTTTCTTTCTGTATAACATATAGGCAAACAGAACAAGCAACAAAATCATGTTAATCATAGCCTTCAATATGGTAAACGTATAATCATATGTAGTGAGCGTACGGGACACGCCATATGAAATATAACTATAAATACGACTATAAATTCTATCCCCAAAAATTCTTGACACTCTTAAAAGGATCACTGGAACAGCACTAGAGAACAATATAGTTATTGCAATTAGCCAAAAATAAATTTTGCGCAATCTGCTTCTTTTGTATATAACATACGCAAATAACCACAAAATAGACATACTGTGAAAGCCCATTGCCAAAACAAAACACGCCAAAAATTTCCACTTTTCATTTTTTTCTATAAAAATGATACTATACACACAAATTGCCACCGCTATCGTACTACGAATAACAAATATATTACCAAAATTAAGCGACCATAAAACAAACAGAATGGTAATAGCATATTGTCCTTTTTTCCCAAGTTCTTCAGAAAAGACAATTATATACCAAAAAAACATAACAATTAAAGCTAAAACCAAACGTAAACACGCATACTCATCTGTAAAATTTCTAATCAAATAGCTTAATAACTCGTAACAATACTCAAACACGCCTTCTGAAATTTTGTTCATGTGGCTTGTATTAATACTTCCAAAAAAATCTCTGTATGTTTGAAAATCCCCCATAGGACCTGCGTATAACGCAGAACACACCGCCCAAAATCCCATAAGCAATACCGCAGTTATTTTTTTATACGCTAACGGGAAATAGCAAAATAGTTCAATAAACGACAATCCCAATAAAACAATAAAGATTATATTGTAAAATAACATTTTCTTTTTCCTCTCGCCTTAAAGCATGCCTTCTTTCTAACCTCTCTTTAGAAATGCTAGGTCAAGTAAACATTGCGATACAAATTATCTGCTATAGTATTCCACCCATATTTTTCATGAATATTCTCGGATAACCTTCTTCCCATTTCACGGATTTTTTCTTCTGACATCATTTCTACTCTATTAACAGCCTCCGTTAGACCAATTTCTGAATTTTCACATATAATACTATCCGCATTATTTTCTAAATACTCTGCAATTGCCCCACATTCAGTACATATTACCATCTTTTCAAACGAGGCTGCGGTATAAATAATTCCGCTCATTGAAGCGTGCCTATAAGGAATACATATACAATCCGAATTCATAATACAGAAATTCATAAAATTATCTTCCGTAAACCCTTCAAACATTAATACATTTTCCGGTAAAACTTTAATTTCCTCTAGTAATTCCGTATACGATGCGTCGATTTTGCCAAGTATTATTAGTAATGAATCAGTGTCTGCCATTTGTTCTTTCCATATCTTAAGAAACCTATCCGTTCCTTTATTATGATAATGCCCACCAAATACGATATATTTTCGTTTTGCATGCTTTGCACGTTCCATTACCCGCAAAAATTTGGCATCGCTTTCGTCTATGTAATACCTGATATCTTGCTTATAATATTCACCATGAAACTGTATACGTACTTTGTACGCTAATTTCGGAAAGTAATACTCAAACTCCTTTTTTATAGCTTCTCCATGTACCAAAATCACATCAAAACAACTATAAATTTTTGTTAACATTGATATAGACTTTTTACCGTCTATATGTGGAATTACATTATGTGCCGTCAGAATCAATTTAAATCTCTTATTCTTATTCTTTTGCAACATACTTAAAAATCTAAAATCCACCATGTACATCAATAACCAATGAAAATGAATTACATCGTAATCACCCCTCACAATAATTTTGATTACTTTCATCCATGCCAACAAATATTCAAGCCCCCTAATCACTGTGCGAATTTTGGATATTTTCATCAATTGAGACTTTTTAAAAAAGATACCATATGTCTGCCCATTGGGTTTAGCCCCACAATAATACTTATTCGTGGCAAAATCCAGTTTGACAAATTGATTCATTGCTGAAACAAATCCCGAAGCATAATACTCGTCATTAATTATAGCCCATGGGTTAACTAATAAAACATTCATCTTTATAATCTCCAGTATGTAAATCCCTTTTCTTCAAGTTCCTTGATTCTGTATATCCCTTTTACATCAATGAGAACTTTTTCCTCCATAGGTCCTTCGACATAAAACTTTGCAATATCGTCAAGGTTAAACTTTTTAAATTCATCATGTGCAACAGCAACAATTACACAATCCGCCCCATACACATCTTCCATCGACTTTAATTCAATGCCATATTCATCCATCGCATCTTTTCCACTTGCTATTGGATCTACTACAATTGGATTGATTCCATAACTCATCAACCGCTTAACAATATCATCAACCTTGCTGTTTCTCGTATCTGGACAATTTTCTTTAAAAGTGAGTCCTAAAATCACTACTTTAGCCTTTTTAGGCGCCTTTCCAACTTTTATTATTTCTTTAACAGCAGCATCCGCAACATAAGCGCCTACGCTATCATTTACAATTCGTCCATTCAAAACAATTTGACTATGATAGCCTAACTTTTCTGCTTCATATGTAAAATAATATGGATCCACCCCTATGCAATGTCCTCCAACCAATCCAGGTCTAAATCCTAATGCATTCCACTTAGTATTCATCCCATCAACCACTTCGTTAGTATCTATCCCCATTCTATCGAATACCATTGCGAGTTCATTCATAAATGCAATATTAATATCTCTTTGACTATTCTCCACTACTTTTACTGCCTCAGCAGTTTTAATATTTGACACCGGATATGTCCCAACTTCTATAACAATGTTATATACCTTTTCAATGTCTCTCAATGACTCCTCGTCTATGCCAGAAACAATTTTGCGGATATTCTCAAGTCGATGCACCTTGTCTCCTGGATTAATTCGTTCTGGAGAATAACCAACTTTAAAATCTTCTCCACATTTCATTCCGGAAACTCTTTCTAAAATAGGAA
Source organism: Lachnospiraceae bacterium (assembly GCA_015056725.1). Taxonomy (GTDB): domain Bacteria; phylum Bacillota; class Clostridia; order Lachnospirales; family Lachnospiraceae; genus 1XD8-76. The sequence goes on from SVFS01000013.1 coordinate 35,427, forward strand.
TGCAAACATCCTCTGTACATCCAGGATAAACAGTAGACTCATATACCACAATGGAACCTCTTGTAAGATTCCGTCCTACAATCTCTGAAGCACCTATAACCGGTGTAAGATCTGGCGTATGGTCAGTATTCACTGGTGTAGGCACTGCAACAATAATAAACTTTGCTTCCTTTAACTTGTCCTCATCATTAGTAAACTCAACCGTAGTTTTACTAATTACATCATTTCCAACTTCATTCGTAGGATCTATTCCTTTTTTATATAAACCTATCTTCTCTGCATTCAAATCAAAGCCAATCACATCTACTTTTCTTGCAAATGCAACCGCAATTGGCATCCCCACATACCCGAGCCCTACTAATGCAATTTTCTCCTGCCTATTTATAATCTTTTCATAAAGTGTCATAACTCTAATCCTCCTTCTTTTTTCTATATTCTTTACTAAATAATCGTACTACTCCGTTTAATGAGCCAATCCCGTATGTAATATGAAATATCGGAAATATCAACATAAGCAATCCGCATTCTTTTATTGTTGTCGCTAGCTTTACAGAAAAAGTAATATTTAATAGCAAATACAACAGCACTTCCGCCAACAACAACCACCACGCCGGTCGAAATACAAACCCCATACCCACAAGAAACACTAACGACAGAACAAACGCCAGCGGAATAAAATGCCGAATACCCATAGAACCGGGGCATAGCTTCATTGTAATAACGTTCCACTTTCCATTTTTCATAGCCATATCGGAAAGAGCTTTTATGTTATCACGACAATAATAAGAAAAGCGAATCTCGTCCGACATATAAATCTTCCCACCATTTTTTCTGATACGATAATTTAGCTCATTATCCTGATTTCTAGTCAATCGAGTATCGTACCGTCCCACTTTATTAAATATTTCTCTCCGGAACGCGCCGAACGGAACCGTATCTACATAACCACTTTTCCCCTCTGTTCTAAAGCTCGAGTTTCCCACACCAAACTTAGATGAAAGAGCTTTTGCTATTGCATTTCCTACTATTCCTTTGCTTTTTGTTTCTGCAACACCTCCAACGTTGTCAGCATCTAACGCCTCAAGATAATACACGCACTTGGAAATGTAATCCTTTTCATAATCAGCGTGAGCATCTAACCGAATAATATATTCACCATTCGCTGCATCTATACCTATGTTCATCGCATAAGGAACCGTTTTGTAAGGATTGTCTAGAACTTTAATCAATTCTGAATATTGTTTTTCGTATTTTCCTAGTATTTCTCTTGTCTTATCTGTTGAACCCCCATCAACAAAAATCCATTCCATCATTTTGCTTGGATAATCTTGCAAAAAAAGAGACTCTATGCAATTTACAATATAGTGCTCTTCATTGTATATTGGTATAATTAATGAAACATATTCTTGTTCTTCCATACAACTTATCAATACTCCTTTCCTAATACCGCAGCCACTGTTCTTAGTAATGTTAAAAGGTCGTTCCAAAAACTAAATTTTTTTATACTTTCCAAATTATATCTCATTTTTTGAGGAAGTATTTTTTTCACATATGCCTCATCAATATTTTCTTCTCCAGTCAATAAAGTTGCTTCATCCTTAAATCTAATACTAGCCTCACTTGTTATACCTGCAGGCATCAAAAGTGTTGCCCGCATTTCTTTCGTATACTCCTTCACATATTTTGTCGCTTCCGGTCTTGTACCGACAAAACTCATATTTCCTTGTAGAACATCAATAACTTGGGGAATCTCATCAATACGCAGGCCCCGAATCATTTTTCCAACTTTAGTAATTCTGCCGTCGTTTCCGACTGTCACCGCAGAGCCCAGACGCTCAGCATCATTCACCATCGTTCTAAACTTGTGTATCCTAAATACCAGACCATATGCAGTCACTCTTTCTTGACGGTAAAATACCGGTCCCTTAGACTCACATTTGATTATTACCGCAATTATTATCATAGGAACCAATGTTAACAATAAAATCAAGATTGCAAAAACAACATCGAAAATCCGCTTCAATACAAGGCTCAACGTTTTAGTTACCAAATTATCATAATACACTTTAACCTCCGGACATTGCATCCAGTCCGGCAATTCTTCCCATTTCCTTATCATCAATAACCTCTTACTTCTTTTATACTCTTTTCATAACAATCACATACATACTCAATATCTTCCTCATCTAATCCGGTATGTAGTGGCAGCGAAATCAAATTGCGGTAGTTCTCATACGCATTCGGATAATCAGTAATAGAAAATCCTATCATTTTATATGCCGTCATCATTGGAAGTGGCTTATAATGAACATTTGTTGCAACTTCTCTCTCTGCCATTCTGACAATTATTTCATTCCTTTGCTCTTCAGATATATCTGGAACACGAGTCAAATATAAATGGCCCGAGGAATGGCTTTGTTCAGAAAAATGAACCAATACCTCTATTCCAAGTTGTTCAAGGCGATTATTATATCTTTCAACTATTCTTTTTCTTTGTTGTAACAACTCCGAATATCGTTCCAATTGTTTTATCCCAATTGCTGCCATAATATCAGTCATATTACATTTATACGCGGCGGATATAATATCATATTCCCACATACCCAGTTTCGTTTTTGCTAGCGCATCTTTTGTTTGCCCATGCAGGGACAGAAGCATAAACTGCTTATAAAGCCAGTCGTCATCTATTTCTGGGATAGTTTTCCACGTTAGTGCTCCTCCCTCCGCTGTTGTAAGATTCTTTACTGCATGAAAAGAAAAACTTGTAAAGTCAGCAACTTCGCCGCTTTTTCTCCAGCATTCATCAATGAATCTCTCCGCGCCAAAAGAATGGGCCGCGTCCGCAACAACCACTATTCTTCCAAATGCTTCTTGTAAATCATTTTCTGCTTCAAACAAATCTTTATTCCGATCTACTATTTCAAATATTCTTTGGTAGTCGCACATCACACCCGCAATATCTACAGGAATAATTACCTTTGTTCTTTTCGAAATTGCTCTTTCTAACTCAGCATAGTCCATTTCAAAACCATTTTTTGCAGTATCCACTAGCACAAGTTTTGCTCCCACATGACACACTGGGCTTGCAGACGCAGTATATGTATATGCCGAAGTGATTACCTCATCGCCCTCACCAACTCCCAAAACACGTAAAATCAATTCTAAACATGCCGTTGCTGAATTAAGGCACACCGCCCTATTTACATTACAATACTCCGCTATCCTATTTTCAAATGCTTTAGTACGTGGTCCCGTTGTTATCCAACCACTTGATAGTGCGGCTACTACTTCTTGAATTTCTTCTTGTCCTATATCTGGTGGACTAAATTGAACCTTTCTCATATTCACAAACTCCTTCTATTCAAAATCATAAAAAGGTTTAAAACAATCATGCCAAACCCAGTGATCTGTCATATAGTTCCCGATTTCTATTTCTGATATAGCATATTCATTGGGCAACTTTATCTTTTGCACATAATAGTTGCCATATAAATGTGTATCGTCGAAATACACCTCTAAGTCATCGATTGAAGCTCCCATATCTACTTTGTGTGCTGGTAATTTAGCCTTCTGCGTTGTACCAATGCATACAACTAAACGATTAGAATAATCTGCCTGCAACTTATAATCCTCACTCATCATACAAATCAGTTCATCACCATACTGATATGCATAAAAGCCAACTTCCGGACACCAACTTCTCACTTTTCCTTGATTAATTACGTATTGCAATTCGTCAGCAACACCCGGTATGACGCACTCACTTGGACCAACATATGCTATCTTCTTTTCCACTATATAAGTATCTATTCTATACGCATTCTCATCATTTAATGCTTTTATCAATATCTCATAATTACCCTTTGGATCCAATTTGTTATTCTTCATAGATGCTTCAAATCCCGACATAAGATAATCATACTCACCTTGGAAGTAACAATTTACATCCTTTCTCTCCGTGTATTTCATTTTTGGAAAAAGGTATTCCCCAGTATCAAGATTACGGAGAATAACTCGATATGTCCCCTTCTCTGCGTTCTGGTTCACTTCAAAAGCAAAACCGGTTATGATAAACTCATTCTCATCAATGTCCGCCTCTTCAATCTGCGCAACCCACAAGTAATCATCTTCAACAGCTGCATCTATTATTAATGCTATCTTTTTAGATGCCAATAAATATCCTCCCCAAATAATTATCATCAAGCCCACACAAATAGCCAATTGTGCCCAAAAACTCTTTTCATTTTTTTTCATCCACATTTCCTCCATTTTTTCGCTTTATTGTTTCTGACCATTAGCCAAAACATTGGGAAACCACCTATAATACATCTACCATGACTAAGGCTCTTACACTTCCACGTGCATAAAACACTCCATTTTCTATCGCACCATTATCGATATATTCCACCACTTTTTATGAATGTCATTTCTGGCACCTTTGAATTCTTCAGCACAATCCCTCCACAATCAATCAACACAAAATCTCTGACCACAGAGTCTGAATTTACTAAACTATTACTCGCCAATATACAATATTCTCCCACCTCAGCATCCCCTATCGTCGCTTGTGGAAGAACCGCTGTTCCCTTTCCAATTCTAGCTGATGGTGACACATTTGCTGCCGGCGAAACAATTTTTGGAACCAAAAACTTATAATCCTCTAAAAGTTTAGAATATCTTTTTCTCACCTTATTATCACCGATTGCGATAAAAGCACACGGATACTCGTTTCTAAACTGAAGGATATTCTTACAGGTTCCTATAATCCCTTCGCCTTCAATTTTATCATCTAAAAAACTAATCTTGTTGAAGATATGTAGTGACTCTGCTATCTCCTTAACATCCCTGCCATGGGTTCCGGCACCGAGAATAAGAAGATTTAAATCTGTTGGTGGCTTTACACTTTCTTCGTTGTCTCCCACCAATAACTTCCTCTTTTCTATCACTTCTTCCTCGGTTGCTCCGTACACAGCTCCGTAAGTAGCTCTGCCATTTTCACCGATTCCTTTCTGATACCGTGCTTCCCAGCGCCCGTCTTTTCTCTTATACACACCATTTCTTTTCAACACGTACCTCTTTCAAAGTAGTCTTTGCTTAATTTAATAAAGATACAAAGTAATTATACCTTTCCCTGCATACATATGTCAAGAATTTTATCGTCATATCCCTCCCTGCTTGCACTCTGCTTTTGGTCGTTTTGGTCATTGTTTTTGATTATGCCTCTGTGAGCATTTTTTTGCTCTCTTTTTTGCTTATCAACTCTTTTATTGCAATTCTATTTACCAAAAAACCTTTAGTATCAAATCAATACTAAAGGTTTTTACCGCTACTATTTCCTCTTCTCCCTCTTATACGTCGGCACAATCCTCTTCACCATCTCCCGTACTTCCCCGGTCTCCTCATACACGGCATCCTTCATTTCATCCAGACTCTCGAAGAACTTCTCATCATCCATCTCAATCGGCTTTGCGATAGAGATTCTGTCATTCTCTGTCTTCTCAAGTCCTTCTTCTGCCATAAGCCGCTCCTCATAGAGCTTCTCACCGGGACGAAGTCCGGTGTATTCAATCATGATGTCCTCATTCGGGATAAATCCGGACAGACGGATTAAGTTCTTCGCAAGGTCTACGATTTTCACCGGCTCACCCATGTCAAGAACAAAGATTTCACCACCGTGAGCAAATGCACCCGCCTCCAGCACGAGCGACACTGCCTCCGGTATCGTCATGAAGTATCGGATAATATCCGGGTGCGTTACCGTTACCGGACCGCCTTCCTTAATCTGCTGCTTGAAGAGCGGGATGACACTGCCGTTACTGCCAAGCACATTGCCGAAGCGCACTGCCACAAAGTCCGTCTCGGACTTTCTGCTGTACGCCTGTACAATCATCTCACAGATACGCTTACTAGCACCCATGATGTTCGTCGGGTTCACCGCTTTATCCGTAGAGATGAGTACAAACTTTTCTACACCATACCGGTGTGCTGCCTGTACCGTCTTAAGCGTTCCGAATACGTTATTCTTAATTGCCTCGTTCGGACTTACTTCCATCAACGGCACGTGCTTATGCGCGGCTGCGTGGAACACCACATTCGGAAGATACGTCTCGAAGATACTGTTCATGCGGTTCGTATTCCGCACGGATGCAATTAGTACCACAAGGTTCAGCTTCGGATACTTTCTTAAAAGCTCCTGCTGTATCTCGTATGCATTATTCTCATAGATATCTACAATGACGAGCTGCTTCGGCTCTGCTGCCGCAATCTGGCGGCACAACTCACTGCCGATACTGCCGCCACCACCGGTAACCAATACGGTCTGATTCTTCAAAAATCCCGTAATCTTCCCGAGGTCTACCTTTACCGGCTCTCTTCCGAGCAAATCTTCGATGTCGACATGGCGGAGCTTACTTACCTTCAGGTCTTTATTTACGAACTGGTACATACCGGGTACGATTTTCATCTCGCATCCGGTCTCATTACAAATCTTTGTAATCTCAGCAATTGTCTTTTTCGATACAGACGGCATCGCGATGATTATCTCATCAATCGCGTACTGCTTCGCTGCCGGGATAATATTCTCGCGTCCGCCGATAATCTGGTATCCGCGGATCGACTTTCCCTTTAAGTCCGGATTATCATCAACAATACAGCAGATGCGCTTATGCAGGTATTGACTCAGCATCATCTCACGGATTAGCACCTCTGCTGCCGAACCGGCACCGATAATCATAACGCGGGACAGCTTCTGACCTTCTTTTCTGTCCTCGAAACGCTTTCTAACCTGGCGCAATAACCGATAAGAAAAACGCACTCCGGTCGTAAACGCAATCAAAAGTCCTGCATACAGGAACCAATAACTACGCGGCATCCGAAGTTCTGCAATCAGGAATCCCCCGGCCTGCAACAACGTCGCCGAGATACCTGCCAGTACAATGCGCTGCAACTCATAAACGCTCGCATAGCGCCATACACTGCGGTACAGATGGAACACCCAGTATATTGATACCACGCCGAGACCATTAATCGCCATCGTAATCCAGATATTATGTAAGTATACCCGGTTTACGTTTGCAATCGAAAAATCAAAACGAATCCACAGTGCAATCGAAGATGCTGCAACTGCGGTTATTACATCCACTATTACTAAGAATAATTGACGGAAGAAAATCTCCCGGTTCCTCATCACCCTGGGCATCGCTACGATGTCTCCTTTATCTATACTGAATATTTACTCATATTTCTTCATGAATTCCGCTCAATAGAAAGCTGTCATAAGGCAAACTTACCCATATTCTTTTAGATTTTAGCACAAGAAAGGCGGGTTGTAAACACCCGCCTTACTGTTTTCCATATATTTTCACCGCAAGTTACTTGCTTTACTCTATCTCACTCACCAATCCAAACCGATACCCTTCCGCTTTCAGCATCGTCAACACCTCATCCAGCACCTTCATACCATTACCGGAAGTAATATGGATAACCGGAATTGCTCCGTTATGATGGTTCGCCTTAAAGTAATTCAGAATATATTCCTCGGACGGCTGGTCGTTCGGGTCCCAGTCCGGATACGCCAGACTCCAGAAATATATCTTATACCCCATGTCTTTCATGATGCGCAACGTCTGTTCGTTGTAATATCCGGACGGTGGACGCATAATCTTATGCATCTCAAGCCCGACATAGTCGCGCATCCGCTGCTCGTTCTTCAGCATATCCTTGATTACTGCTTCCGGTGAAGAAGTTCCGTAATTCAGGTGATATGCCGAATGGCTTCCGACCAGATGTCCGTTCTCCATCAGCCAGCGGATTTCCTCCGGACACTGACGGATATACTCTTCCAACACAAACCAGCTTGCTTTTACGTCGTGCTTTTTCAGCACCTCCAAGAATCCCGGTGTATATCCGACCTCGTATCCGCAATTAAAAGTCAGATAGATGACCTTGTCGTCCTCCGTTGCGTTCTTATCTACATACCACGCACCAACCTCATCGAACTTATACTTCTCGTCGTATCCCCACGCAGTCGGTTGCTGGTGCTCTGTGTTCTTACCGATTCCCCAGCCTTCTGCCTTGTTGCTGTACCCCGCGTACTTGCTGACGTCGAGGTCACCAACAACTATCGGTGCCTGCGTAATAACCGGAGTTGCGGTCGGTGCCTTTGTCGGTTCCGTGGTAGGCATCGATGTAGGCGCTTTTGTCGGGGACGGAATTGGGGTAGCTGTCGGAGACGGTTCCGCCGTTACCGTAGGTGTTATTGTCGGTGTTGCACTCGGCGCTTTTGACAGTTCAGTCTCCCCTACAGGAGTTCCCGTCAGTGTCGCTTCTTGCTCCTTCTCATCCGTCGCATCTGCTGCCGGTGTCGATGTCGTAACTGCTCCGCTGTTCACCGGCACGGATTCTCTGTCTTTCCCTGCAATCCCGATTGCAATACCAACTCCGACTACGGCAAGCAACATTACAAGACCTACCCACTGCAGTATCTTGGTCTTTTTCTCTGCTTTCTCATCATCAGCAGATACTGCTTCTGCATCTTCGGCTACGGCATTACTTTCTTGCCACTCTTTAATCTGCACTTCCGGTTCCGGAACATCGTTCTTTGCCGGCTCCGCTTGTTCCTGTAAAACTTCTTCTGCAAGCTGACTTTGCTCCTGCGAGATATCTTCTTGTTCGTCTTGCTCAGGAACCGCGTCTGCTGCCACTTCTTGTTCCTGCAGATTCTCATCTCCCGGTACAGCGTTTTCTTGCGACAGCTCCTCTGTCAGACCTTCCGGATTCCCTTCAGAATTTTCCTCAACCTGTTCCTCTGCCACTTGCAGATTTTCTTGCTCCGTAGCATCCGGTTGCACATCCTGCTCCACCGGCATCGCCTCCGTCGCTTGCGCTTTTTCTGTTTCTTGCTCTGACGTCTGCTGTGTATTTTCCACCTGCACATCCTTTTGCTTTACACTTGCAGGTGCTTTCTTATGTTTCTTCTTTCCCATTACTTACGATACCCTTTCGGATTCTTACTTTGCCATCTCCAGGTATCCTCACACATCTCCTTGATACCACGCTCAGCCTTCCAGCCAAGCTCTTTTTCTGCCTTTGCCGGTACCGAGAAGTACTCCGGCAAGTCACCCGCACGACGCGGTGCCATCACCTTCGGAAGCTCCTTGCCGCAAGCATCTTCAAAGCTCTTAATAACATCCAGAACACTGTAACCTTTACCGGTTCCAAGGTTATAGATAACCAGACCCGGCTCCTCGTTCAGCTTTACGATAGCCTTCTCATGTCCGATTGCAAGGTCTACCACATGCAGATAGTCACGGATACAGGTACCGTCCGGTGTCTCGTAATCATCACCGAATACGTTGATGTGATCAAGCTCCCCGATTGCAACCTTCGCCACGTACGGCACCAGGTTGTTCGGGATACCCTGCGGATCCTCACCGATCTCACCGCTCTCATGCGCACCAATCGGGTTAAAATAGCGCAGCAATGCCACATTCCAGCTCGGATCTGCCGCGCAGATGTCCTTTAACATATCCTCTATCATCAGCTTCGTTCTGCCGTACGGACTTGATACCGCCGTAGACGAAGTCTTCATTTCCTCTGTATACGCAGGAGACTCCTGTACCCCATACACTGTTGCCGATGACGAGAACACGAGCTTCTTCACGTTGTACTTCTCCATCACATTGAGAAGATTAATCGTACCGCTCAGATTATTCGTAAAGTACTTCAGCGGTACCTTACAGGATTCCCCTACTGCCTTAAGGCCTGCAAAGTGGATGACTGCTTCCGGCTTCTCAGCCTCGAAAAGCTTCTCCATTCCTGCCACATCCAAGAGGTCCACTTCATAGAAGCTAATCTTCTTCCCGGTCAGCTTCTCCACACGCTTCAACGACTCCTCACAGGAGTTATACAGATTATCAAGCACCACTACTTCATAACCTGCATTCAACAGCTCCAGACAGGTATGACTTCCAATGTATCCGGCTCCGCCGGTCACTAATATCTTCATAATCTTTTCCTTCCCTTTCGCTCATTACATGCACCGTATACGATTTAACCACGTATTACGCTTTTTTGCAACGATTTTATCGCGCAGTCCAATTCCTTAGCCTTATCTTAATGCCGTAATCGGAACCACATACACCCCGT
>SVFS01000097.1 GCA_015056725.1 Lachnospiraceae bacterium
GACTTACCATACTACATTGAATTTTCTGTAGGAATCTATGAATTCTACTGTTCTCCTGATATCGAGCTGACCAAAGTAATCCAGAAATCAGACGAGGTGCTGTATCAGGCAAAGAAAAATCGTAGAAGTACTATAAAAAAGGCATAGCAAAAAGCATAAATTAAGCCCCAAATGTTAGACCAAAATCTATCATTTGGGGCATTTTTTAACGGCACAATTTCACACAGACTTCACAGTGCTCCGTAAACGGAAACATATCAACCGGCTGTGCTTTTTCCACCTCATATCCCTTTTTCGTCAAATATTTCAAATCCCTAGCCAATGTTTCAGGATTACAGCTTACATACACTACCTTCTCCGGTGCCAGTTTTACCACACTACTTAAAAATGCTTCGTCACTACCGGCACGTGGCGGGTCCATAAAGACCACATCTACTTTAGCTCCCTGCTCTGCAAGTCCCACCATAAATCTGCCTGCATCATTTTCATAAAAACGGACATTTTTAATCTGATTCGCTTTTGCATTGGTAATGGCATCCCGCACAGCATCTCTGTTTAATTCAACTGCTATGACTTCTTTCGCTTTGTCTGATGCTATAATTCCAATGGTTCCGATTCCGCAATATGCATCCAATACCACTTCTTTTCCTGTAAGGTCTGCAAACTCGATTGCTTTTCCATATAATACTTCTGTCTGCACAGGATTCACCTGATAAAAAGACTTAGGAGAAATTTTAAACTGCTTGCCACATAACGTATCTGTTATAAAGCCTTTTCCATAAATGGTCTGCTGCTTATCGCCTAAGACCATACTTGTCTTTTTATCATTTACATTAATAACGACTGTTGTAATCTCCGGATGCTCCTTGCGAAGTGCTTTAACAAAATTATTTTTGGACGGAAGAATCGGCGATGCCAGTACAAGCACTACCATAATTTCTCCACTAACTCGTCCTGTCCGGATTAGTACATGACGAAGCAACCCATATCCTTTGTCTTCATCATACGTTTTGATTTTAAAAGATTTTAACAATTTTTTAATCGTGTAAATAATAGCATCTGCTTTTTCATTATCCAAAAAGCAGCTATCCACATCCACTACCTGATGTGTTTTCTCTTTATACACACCGGCGATTGCATTTCCTTTTTTATCATGGGAAAACGCCGCGTGTACTTTATTCCGGTAATGCTCAGGATTTTCCATCCCAATAATCGGTTCTACCTTACAAAAAGGTGACAGTAATTTTGCCACCTCTTTTTGTTTCTTTTTCAGTTGCTCTGCATAAGGTGTGCTGACATACTGACAACCCCCACAGTTTTTCTCATAAGGACATTTTCTATTTTCGCTCATCTCTTATTCCTCTAACAACGATGAAATTTTATTTGCAACCAAATCAAGTGCCACTTCATTCATTCCGCTGTTGATAACAATGTCTTGTCGCATCCTTTAATCTTTCTGCAATATGTAAAATCTCAAGAAGTTCTCTTGGTTTCATGTTTTCTAATGCCTTTCGATTCCGTGTTTTTTCTAACACCTTTTGATCTCATATCTGTCATATACTTACTCGCATATAGTATACCACTTATCTCTATCCAATTGTAGAATTTTGTAATAGTTATCTTTCTACTGTCACTATTTCATATGGTACAAGTCATTCAACTGTATATTTTCAAGTTTCTCGCTTCTCTACAGTCAAATTATCATAGCAATCCTTCCAAGCAACCGTAGAATCCCCATAAAACATTGTCTCTACAGTCAATCTTCCATTCTACACTCTCTAATCAACTGTATATCCAACAATTCTAACTATCTCTACAGTTATTCCTTGCTTCCTCAGCTTCTATATAACTGTAGCAACAGCAAAAGTTCCTATTTCTACAGTCTCCCCCTCTCATTACATCTTCTATCTGACTGTAGAACTAGACAAAACTCTCATTTCTACAGTCAAACCCTCTCATTACATCTTCTATCTGACTGTAGAACTAGACAAAACTCTCATTTCTACAGTCTATTTCACATTCCACCATGTCCATAGAAGCATGCAACACAAAAAAGCTGATTCACACAATCACAATGTGTAAATCAGCTTCTAATAACCATATCAATCGGAGTGACAAGATTCGAACTTGCGGCCTCTACCTCCCTAAGATAGCGCTCTAGCCAAACTGAGCTACACCCCGAAGTCTCATTAGACCATCTGTAATACTATTATATCATACGCATCTTGTCAAGATTCCTATATCTAATATATCATGCCTGAATTAATAAAATTTTTATCAAGTCTTTCCCACAGACCATCATCATTCTTTTTTACCCGCCGGCTTACGTTTCGGCTTCATCAGCCCCATCGGAGGTACTACTGTCTCCGGCATAAGTGCCTGGGAAATTTCAGCCAGCATCTGGTCGAATTTTTCAATTTCCTCAGCGGTAAAATGCTCTTCAGCACGTTTTGTCACACGCGACAAATAACTTTGGCTCAAATTGTAATAATCAAAATATTTCTGCGTCACACGTAGATGATATTCTCTCTTATCGTGTTCCGATTGTACCTTTTCGATAAAACCCTTTTTAATCAGACTGCTAATCTTATAGGCAGCATTCGGGGAAGACACATGAATGAAATTAGCAAACTCATTTATCGTAGGTTCTTTCAAGGCATAAATGATTTCTGCACAAAACACTTCTACGGTAGATAATGCTGCTTCCTTTGATTGAAGCTGATTAAATATCTCCTGATAAAAGTGCACTTTGAACTTCATATAAATGTCGGTAAAAGTCTGTTCTAACATTGTTCCCCACCTATTTGTACTTTTATGTCATTATACTAATTTTAGTTCCCAATTGCAAAAGAAAGTTCTGCTGTTACTGCCACTTTCCCGTTTACAGTTGCTACCGCTTTTCCAAAGCCAATCGGACCTTTCATTGTTGTCATTTCACAAGAAAGTTCTACTACATCTCCCGGCACAACCTGCTGTTTGAATCTGGCATTTTTGATACCACCAAAAAACGCAAGTTTTCCTTTGTTTTCTTCCAGTGTAAGAATGGCAATTGCACCAACCTGAGCAAGAGCTTCAATTAAAAGTACTCCCGGCATAACATGTTTCTGTGGAAAATGTCCGCAAAACTGCATTTCGTTTACACTGACACACTTAATTCCCTTTGCCCATTTACCCGGTTCATAATCTGTAATTTTATCAACCAATGCAAACGGATATCTATGTGGTAATATTTCCTGAATCTGATTTGAATTTAATTCCATTACTGTTACTCCTATTCTGCCTTTTTAATCAAAATACTTGCATTGTGTCCACCAAAACCAAGAGAATTGGAGATAGCAGCACGTACTGTAGTCTTTCTACCTACGTTTGGAACAATGTCTAAGTCACATTCTTCATCCGGCACTTTATAGTTCACTGTAGCCGGTACGAAATCATCATGTACCGCAAGTGTTGTGAAAATTGCTTCCACTGCACCGCTACCACCAAGTAAGTGACCTGTCATGGATTTTGTAGAGCTTACCATAAGCTTATCTGCATGTGCACCAAAGGCTGTACGAATGGCTTTTGTTTCACCGGCATCATTTAAATGTGTGCTAGTGCCATGTGCATTGATATAGTCAATGTCTTCCATCTGCATACCTGCATCTTTTACTGCAAGTGCCATACATTTTGCACCACCTGCTCCTTCCGGATGCGGAGCTGTAATATGATGGGCATCACAGTTTGCACCGTAACCTGCGATTTCTGCATAAATCTTTGCACCACGTTTTACAGCATGTTCATATTCTTCTAATACAAGGATACCTGCACCCTCACCCATTACAAAGCCGCTTCTTTCCTTATCAAACGGAATAGAAGCTCTCATTGGATCATCTGTTGTATTTAACGCCTTTAACGAAGCAAAACCGCCGATACCAAGTTCTGTTACGCAGCCTTCGCTACCACCTGCGAGCATTACTTCTGCATAACCGTCTCTGATATGATGGAATGCATCACCTACTGCATTATTACCACTTGCACATGCTGTTACAACACAGGTACACATACCATGTAAACCGTATGCAATTGCAATCTGACCTGCTGCCATATTTGAAATAGCCATTGGAATAAAGAATGGCGAAATCTTATACATTCCTTTTTCCAAGCCTTTTTTATGTTCTGTTTCAATCGTAGAAAGACCGCCAATACCACTGGAAACGATAACACCACATCTTTCGGCATCTTCCTGCTCCATATCAAGACCACTGTCTTCAAAAGCTTCTTTAGCAGCAATCATAGCAAGCTTTGTATATCTATCCATACGTCTTGCATCTTTTTTGCCGATTACTTCATCTAAATCAATATTCTTTACTTCTCCGGCTACTTTTACAGGAAAGTCTGTTGTATCAAAGCCTGTAATTAACCCGATACCACATTCGCCGGCCTGTGCTCTTTCCCATGTTTCTGCTACATTATTTCCTAATGGATTAATTGTACCCATTCCAGTGATTACAACTCGTCTTTTCATGATATATGTTCCTCTTAGTATAATTAATGGTTTCTTTTTTTACATTCGCCCGGATTCCATCCGCGGCTTATAAGTCCTATCAGCTATTTAGCAAGTCATACCGCCATCCACAGCAAGTACCTGACCTGTAATATAACCTGCTTCATCGCTTGCAAGGAAGCGGACTGCCGCTGCTACATCTTCCGGTTTGCCCAGCATTTTTCTCGGAATACGGTCTTCCCAATATTTCTGTGCATCTTCAGATAATTCTGCTGTCATATCTGTCTGGATAAAGCCCGGTGCTACAATGTTTGCTGTAATTCCTTTTGCACCAAATTCTTTTGCAATGGATTTTGTCATACCGATAAGACCTGCTTTACTTGCTGCATAGTTTGCCTGACCTGCATTTCCGCTGATACCGACTACACTACTGATATTGATGATTCGACCGAATTTATTTCTAAGCATCATTTTTGAAGCAGCTTTACAGCATAAAAATGCACCCTTCAAGTTAGTATCGATTACCTGCATGAATGCTTCTTCTGTCATACGAAGCATTAAATCATCTTTTGTGATTCCTGCATTGTTTACTAAAATATCGATTCCGCCAAAGTTTTCCTTTACCTGTTCAAAAAGCTTCGTCACATCCTCTGCTTTAGAAATATCTGCCGCAAAAGCCATTGCCTTTACGCCTTTTTCTTCACACATACGGACTGTTTCCATTGCTGCTTCTGCTCCTCTTGCATAGCATGTTGCAATATCATAACCGGCTGCCGCAAGCTCTGTACAAATCACACGTCCGATTCCTCTGCTTCCGCCTGTTACAAGTGCCACTCTATTTCCCACGTCTGTTCCTCCTAATATTTTCACATTTCCTGCTAACTTTGTAAATTATACAAGTTCTGCAATGACTGCATCTAAATCTTCCACTTTATCAATGCTGTACACCTTAACTTCCGGTGCTGTTTTCTTAACAAACTTGCTAATCGTGCTTCCCGGACCAATTTCTACGATAGTATCTACACCGTTTTCAGCCAGATAGCGGATAGAATCTTCTAAGTAAACACTGCTCTGTACCTGTTTTTCAAGCAGACAGCTTACACATTCATCTTCTCCCATTGGTTTTCCTGTTGCATTAAATACAACCTTTGCCTGTGGCTGAGCAAAGCTTACTGTTTCAAAGCGTTCTTTCAATTTATCACCTGCCGGTTTCATAAGACTTGTATGGAAAGGACCACTTACCACAAGCGGAAGTACACGCTTTGCACCCTTTTCCTTTAAAAGCTCTGTCGCCTTCTCTACTGCTTTGGCATCTCCTGAAATAACAATCTGACCCGGACAGTTATAGTTGGCCACCTGTACCGTATATTTTTCTTTGGAAGCCTCGCCAGCGATTTCAACAAATTCATCTGCAAGTGCTTCTTCCGCTTCTTTGCAGCACTGAACGATGACATCCCTCTCCATTGCTAATACAGCGGACATCTTTACTTCACGTCCTGTTACAGCTTCTTCCATCGCTTTTCCTC
>SVFS01000014.1 GCA_015056725.1 Lachnospiraceae bacterium
AGGAATAATACCCAATAATACGCTGTTTTAGTTTGGACGATAAAGGTCAAAACTTCAATAATACAGAGTAATACGGGATAAAGTGTGAGCGCTGTGTGAGTTTGGAAGAGAAACAGACCATCGTGGCTCTTGGTGCCGGTAGTATTACAAAGCTTGTATATCCTGATGGAAGAATAGAGCGTTGTGATAATGTCAAGGATGTGGCGCTTTATATTGAGAAGATTGATGAGATGATTGAAAGAAAGAGAAAACTTTTAGAAGATTCTTAAGTAAAATTTATAAATGGATATCGTCATAACAATGATGTGAATCACTAGATTTGCAGATGTGGTTACGGTAAAATAGAAAGTAACGAGGAAACTGTACAATGAAGGAATCAAGCATACAGGCGATGGATAAATTCAATCTTTCCAATCCGGAAATCGGAACAGTCGTTGAGGACGTTTCGATTTTTTTGGAAAAGAATAAGATAGAACAAAATGAAATATTGAGAACAACCCTTGTACTTGAAGATACCTTGTTGAATTACCGTGACGCCTTTGACGAAAAAGCGGTATGCAGTTTGAAATGTGTCCGCCGTATGGGCAGAATCCGTATTGAGTTAACAGTAAACGGAGAAAGCTACAATCCCTTTACAAGTGAGGATGAGGATGACTTTTCCAGAATGCTTCTGTCCGGTATTGGTATGGTTCCGGCATGGCAGTATCGGAATGGTCAAAATATTGTAGTCTTTTTGCCAAAGAAGAAACAACGTTCACAAATGATCTATATTTTGATGGCGATAGTGCTTGCTCTTGCAGGCGGAATGTTATCAAAACTGTTGCCGCAGAATGTGCAGGATATTATATGCGGAGGAATCCTAACGCCTATATTTGATACTTTCTTAGGGCTGCTTAATGCCGTGGCCGGAATTATGATTTTCTTTTCTGTGGTGTGGGGAATATGCGGAATCGGGGATATGGCAACCCTTTCTCGGCTTGGGAAGAGAATGATTGGACGTATGCTATTTGTGATGACTTTTCTGCCAACGTTATTTGCACTATGTATTTTGCCGGTGTTTCATTTTCAGAGTGGTAGCGTGAAAGGTGACATGGATCTTTCCCAACCTTTTTCCATGATACTGGGTATTATTCCCGATAATATGATCACGCCTTTTACAGAGGGAAATTTTTTGCGGATTATCTTTATTGCAGTAATGGTAGGCATTGCGCTTTTGGTACTCGGTAATAAAACAAGTCTTATTGTATCTTTTATTGAACAGGGAAACAGCCTGGTTCAGTACATACTGGAAGTGATTTGTTCCGCGATTTCTATTGTCATATTTATTAGTCTTTACAATATGGTAATGAATGATAGCTTTTCTGTTTTGCTGAAAGCATATAAGGCTCCTGTTTTCATCCTTTTGGGTTGTCTTTTTGCAATCATGATCTATTTGTGTAGCGTCTGTATTTCTATGAAGGTGAAACCGGGTGTTTTTATCAAGAAAGTAATGCCATCATTTTTGATAGGTTTAACAACAGCTTCCTCCTCGGCAGCCATGACCACGACCATGGAAACTTGTGAAAATCAGTTGGGGATTCATCAAAAAATAGTCAATTTTGGTATCCCTTTGGGACAGATTGTATTTGGTACCAATTCGGTTACGGAATTTATTGTAATTGCTTTTTGTATGGCAGAAATATATTCTGTGACGGTTACCCCTCTATGGATTGGAATGGCGATATTTACTTCTGTGATTTTGACGGTAGCGACTCCGCCCATACCCGGTGGCAGTGTGGCACTTTGTACGTTACTCTTTACGCAGCTTGGTCTGCCGCTTGACGGAATCGCTGTTGCTGTGGCAATCGATGTAATCGCAGACTTTTTTATAACGGCAGCAGAAATTTTTTGTCTGCAATCAGAGCTTGTTATCACTTCCGGAAAATTAAATATGTTGGATACGGAAAGACTCCGTAAAGCAAAATAGATTTTAAGTGATATGTAAGTATAACATATTTTATTATTTCAGTGGCAGTGTGATTCCTACCCGGTATATCGTTTCCTTAGGGTAGATATCGAGACTGCCATTGTGTTTTTCAATCATGTCTTTTACGGATTCTAAGCCGATGCCGAGTATATTCCGTACTATTATTCCGGTGAGAAGTCCACGTATGAAGTTGACTTTTTGATTCAAAAGGGAAAAGCAGTTGTTCCTATTGAGGTAAAGGCAGAGGATAATCTGCGCTCGCAAAGTTTGAAGGTTTTTTGTGGAAAATATGAACCGGAGTACGCGGTGAGAATCTCTATGTCAAATTACAGGGAGCAGGAATGGATGATAAATTTGCCATTGTACGCCACAAATCGCTTGTAAACTTAATCAAAAATTCAAATTCCATTTATGTAGGATAGGAACTTGCTATATCGCAATAAGGATGTATGAATGAACAAACAAGAAGGGTGATATGTGCCCCTCCTTTTTTTAATAGAATATTAATGGGAATTTCATTGTTTATGCACCGGTGTCTGCATTTACATTTTTTTCAAAAAAGGGTATGATGAGTGCACAATAAGATTATCTGTGATAGGAAAAATAAACGGATTTAACGTGAGGATAAAGTATGAGTTTACGAGAGATTTTGCTGGCAATACAATGCGTGTGTATCATGGGAGTGTTTACAGAGAGCGTTATCATTGTGAAAAAATGGAAGAACGAGCTGCATCTGTATCTGCTCTTGAGCAGCATTGCATTGTTGATTAATGAAATAGGAACACTTTTGGAATTAACCGCCGAGTCAAGCGGGGAAATTTTTGCGGCGCTTAAGTTTGCTTATTTGGGGCGAGTATGGTATGTGTTCTTTCTGTTTTTGTTTGTTGCAGAGTTAACCCATGTCAAGGTACCAAAAGCTTTGAAGAATATACTGCTTCTGATTCATATGGGTACTTACGGTGCGATATTGATGATTCCATATAACGATTTGTATTATACGAATGTCAAAATCGAGATAGGCGGAATGTTTGCAAAGGTGGTTCACGGAAATGGGATTATGCACCATATCCTTATGGTTTTACAGATATTGTATACTCTGATTGGGATATATTTGCTGTTTCGGGCGCATTACAAGGCACAGAGCATGCGGGTGCGCAAGTGTATTTTAACCGTTTTTTTGGCAATGCTGACGCAAAGTATCTTCTTTGCAGTACAGCTTATCGGCATTCCGGGACTGACGGATTATTATGATGTGACGATGTTAGGATTCTTTCTGGGTACAATCCTTATGATTGTTGCAATCTTTTCCTTTGATTTGCTTGGAACAATTGATATTGCAAAGGAATTTGTGATTGATAAAATTTCAGAAGGTATCATAGCGGTAGATAATAAAGATACAATTCAGTATTATAACGCTTCGGCAGTTAAATTGTGGCCTATGCTGGAAGCAGAGGATGCGGATACCAAAGAAATACTTGCGGATATCAAAGCCAGTGCCATAGAAGGAACAAATCTTACCATAGGGGATCGGATATATACGACGAAAGAGAATGATCTGGTTTACAGAGGGGAAATTCTTGGAAAGCTCTATGCAATTGTGGACGATACAGAGCATTATGAATATATGAAGGAATTGGAAAAGCAAAAGGCGATTGCGGATAGTGCAAGCGAAGCGAAAAGCCGGTTTCTTGCAAATATGTCCCATGAGATTCGTACGCCGATTAATGCGGTGCTCGGTTTTGATGAAATGATTTTGAGGGAAACCCAGGAAAAGTCTATTCGTGCCTATGCAGCGGATATTATGTCTGCGGGAAAAACGCTGCTTTCTCTTATTAACGATATTCTCGATTTTTCTAAGGTTGAGGCAGGAAAGATGGAGATTATCCCGGTGCAATATGAACTGTCTTCCCTTATCAATGATTTGAACAACATGATAAAGGACGTGGCATCCAAGAAGGGGCTGCAGTTTATTCTGAATGTCAATGCGCAAACCCCACATCTTTTGATTGGGGATGAGATACGAATTCGTCAGTGTATGATGAATCTGCTTTCCAATGCAGTAAAATATACGGAAACCGGTTCTGTTACAATGAATGTTAGTTTCCATGATGTGAGTGAGGATGAGATTTGTCTGTATTTCTCAGTGGAGGATACCGGTGTTGGTATGAAGCAGGAGGATATGGAAAAACTCTTTTCCCCATATAAGCGTATTAACGAGACGAGAAACCGTTGGGTTGAGGGTACAGGTCTCGGAATGGGTATCACAAAAGAGCTTTTGGGGCTTATGGGAAGCAGCTTACAGGTGGAGACCGAATATGGAAAAGGAACTACGGTTTCGTTTGCTGTAAACCAGAAGGTGGTGTCTCATGACGAGATTGGCGATTTTACAATAAGACTGGATGAAGCAAGCCGGAAAGAATCTGTTTACCGCGTGCTGTTCCAAGCACCAAATGCACGTATTCTTGTGGTCGATGATACGGAAATGAATTTGACTGTCATCCAAAATCTGCTGAAAAAGACCAAGATTCATATTGATACCGCTTTGTCCGGCAGAGATGCAATTGTGCTTGCGGAATCTACCCAATATGATGTGGCATTTTTTGACCATATGATGGCAGATATGGATGGAATTGAAACCCTGGAGGCATTCCGTAAGACAGAGAAGAACCAAAATACGCCGGCTGTTGCACTTACAGCAAATGCGATATCGGGAGCAAGACGTATGTATCTTGATGCCGGATTTACGGATTATCTGTCCAAGCCGGTAGATGGTATTAAGCTGGAGAAAATGCTTTTTAATCTGCTTCCGAAGGATAAAGTAGAGAAGAGCTGTGAAGCAAAGACAGAGACGAAGCAAAGCCGATGGTCGGAGATACCTAAAATTCTTATTATTGATGATGATGAGGCTGTCTGTACAGTAATTAAAACGGTATTACAGTCAGATTATGACATAAATGTTAGCAATAAGGGTTCGGACGCAGTCCGTTTGGCACGGAATATTGCTCCTGACCTCATTATGCTGGATATTCATCTTGGGGATGTAAATGGTTTTACCGTGATGCAGAATTTAAAAAACAATCCTCAGACAGCAGATATTCCGGTGTTGCTTGTTACCGGTGATAATGATACTGTAGTAGAAGAAAATGGTTTCCGAAGCGGTGCTTCAGACTATATCCGAAAACCGTTTGTGCCGGAAGTTTTAAAACAGCGTGTGAAACGTATTATCGATTTGTATCATTATCAACAGTATATGAAAGAGGAAGTGGAAAAGCAGACAAGCCGAAGTAAACGGCTTAGTAGGGAAAAGATGCTTGCCATGATAGATGAAGATACCGAGTATTGCATGAACGAGAATGCAAGCGGCAGTGATATCTGGAAAGCGTATGACCGGTTGTGGAATGATAATAACAATACGCAGCCGGATGCAGAGAGTATGAAAAGGCATGAGTTGCCGGAGTTCCTTTATACAATTCCTGATGTGGATGTAGAAGCGGGAGTGAAAAATTGTGGTACAGCAGAAGGATATTTGTCTGTTTTGACTGTTTTTCATCAAACTGCAAAGGCAAAGGCTGAGGAGATTGATGTGTTGTATCAAAATGGTGATATAACCAATTATACGATTAAGGTTCATGCTTTAAAAAGCTCTGCCAGAATCATTGGTGCCGGAAAGCTTTCAAAAATGGCGGAGGCATTGGAAAGCGCCGGTAAGAAAAACGATGTGGATTATATGAATACACATACGGCACCGCTTCTTGAGATGTATCGTTCTTTGGATCTGAAGCTTGCGGCATTGGATGCGGATTACCGGGAATTGCCGGATATAGAAAAGGATGCTCTGGAAGAGGCATATCAGACGATTATTGAGATTGCAGAGAGCATGGATTATGGTTTGATGATAGGAATATTGAATGAACTGAAAAATTACAATAAACCTGCAGCAGATCAGGAAAATATCAAGGAAATGGAAAATATGCTTAACGAACTCGATTTTGAGGGTATCAGTAGGATAGCATCAAACGCTATACAGAATATGGAGGATAGCGATGGAAAATAATATGAATGATGGGAAAGTTTTAGTCATTAGTGCAAAGGATAGCTTTTTGGCATTGAGTATCATTAAAAAATTGAACGAGATGAACATCAGAACCACACTTGCCCATGCTAATATAAAAGAAATTGCAGAGTGTGCAAAGGATGCGGAGCTTCTTATTCTTTTCTTGAGTGAAGAGCTTGCGGAAATGCCGAATGTGCTTATCTATCTGAAAGATCTTGTGCAGGATAAAGAGCTGGGATTGATTTTTGTAGGTGAGCCGTCTCAGTATGAGTTTGCCATAAGGATGATTCCGGAGCAGATTGTAACAGAATGGTTTAAGAGACCGATTGATATGGAACGGCTCATGAAGCGGATTAACAAGTATATTGATGAGAATACCGGTGAAAATCGGAAAAAGACTGTGCTGCTCGTAGATGATGATATTACTTATATGCGGACAGTTTATGAATGGCTGAAGGATAGATATCATGTAGGAATGGCAGCAAACGGCGTGCAGGCAATCAGTTATCTGAGCAGAAATAAAGTGGATTTGATTCTTTTGGACTATGAAATGCCGATTGCAAACGGTCCGCAAGTACTGTCTATGCTGAAAAACGATTCCGAAACCGGTCAAATCCCTGTTATGTTTTTAACCGGACACGGTGACAGAGATTGCGTTCTGTCTGTTGTGGGCTTGAGTCCTGTGGATTATCTGTTAAAATCGATTGGAAAAGAAGGTCTGCTCGAAAAACTGAGAGATTTTTTCAACAGTCAGGAAAAGTCATATTTGGTGTAAGATGATTAGGATAGGAGCAGGCAAGGAGTCATTTTATCAAAGTAATAGCGGAAAGGATATTGCTAAAGAACATGGAAGAGAAAGCCTTGTTACCGTTGTTTTTAAAGCTGGATAGTATGCTGCAGGAGAAAGAAGTGCTTCTTGCGATTGATGGTGGAAGTGCCGCCGGGAAAACAACGCTTGGCAAGCTTCTTGAGCAAAGATATGCCTGTAATGTGTTTCATATGGACGACTTTTTTCTGCGTCCGGAACAAAGGACAAAGGAGAGACTTGCAGAGCCGGGCGGCAACGTAGACAGAGAACGTTTTTATGAAGAGGTTCTGCAAAAACTTGTAGAGAGAAAAGAAGTAACCTATCGCAGATATGATTGCAAGACTATGTCTTTATTAGAACCGGTTACGTTAGCACCTACCCGATTGACAGTTGTGGAAGGTGCTTATTCCATGCATCCGCTGTTTTCTAAGCACTATGATTATTCTGTTTTTTTAGAGGTGGATAAAGAAACTCAGATAGAACGAATCCGGAAAAGGAATACGCCAAAGATGGCTAAGCGCTTTTTTCAGGAATGGATTTTGTTAGAACAGGAGTACTTTGAAAAGCTTCGTGTAAAAGAACGGTGTGATATGGTAATATAAATTGACAGAAGTTGATAAATAAACGATAATAAGGACTGGTTGTTTTGAAAAATGAATAGAAATAGAGGAAAGACTGAAGAGGAAAAGGTTTATGAAAATTGATAGAATGAAAAAGGCTATTTTATATTTGGTATTGATATCATTTATAGGTCCGATATTATATGCAACCTTTTATGTAGTTCCTTTTGCAGATGATTTTTCAAAAGTAGTTACTTACAAAACATATGATTGTGGATTGCTGGAATATTTATTTTTAAATGTAATAGATTTTTATAAAACATGGCAGGGAACTTATTTTTCTGCATTTGTTGGTGGAATTTTGACGTATTATTGGGGGGGATTATCAGCATTACGTTTCGTGATGTTTTTTACGTCAGCTTTGTTTTTTGTATCGTTTTATGGATGTATTCAAGGGGTTTTAGAGTTTTATAAAGTGTCAAAAGAAAAACGGCGTTTCATGGAAGTACTGTATGTTTTGGTTGCTTTATTCTTTTTATTGAATCAGACTAAAACAGAGGAAATATTTTATTGGCATACGGGAATGTCAGGATATACATTACCACTTTCCTGTGCACTTATTAGCATTACATGTTATTTTAAATATGAGATAAAGCAAAAGAAGGTGTGGGTAATATTAGGAAGCATCATGGCGATATTTGCAGCGGGTGGTGCATTAGATATTTCAGCGTTCACATGTTCTGTATTATTGTTTGCGATAGTATATAATTTTGTTGTAAGAAAGTCTATTGAACGGAATATATGGATAGGAATATGTGCATTTATAGGTTCATTTATTAATGCAATTGCTCCGGGAAATTTTGTTAGGCATGAACTAGTTGATTCAGAAATTAGATTAGTAGGTGCTCTTTTTGCTACAGCAGTGCGAGTGAGTGATACGATAGCAGACAGTTTAAGAAATGGTCTGTTATTATTGTTAATTGTAGTAGTATTTCTTGTGGCTTATCATAATTTAAAAACTAGTGAATTTGAATTTAAATATCCGGGAGTGGTGTTTATATATTGTTTGTTTGGTATATATATTACGGATTTTCCTGTGTTATTAGGATACTCCTTCCGGTTGTTGCCAGATAGATGTGTTTTTGTAGAGCAATTGGCAGTAGTGTTATGGTTTGTTATTGCATTTATATATTTGGCAGGATGGTCTGCAAAGAAAAAAATGTTTGAGTTCCGTAAGGAATGGTACATAATAATAGTGCTGATATGTATGATACATCTTTCAAACTATTTGAGTATAACAAATCTTATGGAGTTTACTCCATATAAAATAACGACAAATATAATGAATGGTAATTTTGCGAGAGTATCTAACAGACAAATGGATGTAATTAGCCAGATTGAGAATTCAAGTGAAAAAGATGTAGTGGTATATGAATATTTGTCGGATGAAACAGAATGGACAACTATTAGTAGGGTTGGAATAACAGAGGATGCAGAACATTGGATTAACCTTGCTGTTGCGGATTATTATGATAAGAATTCAGTAGTGGTTCAATATATTACAGATTAAATGCAAATAAGCATATAAAAAAATAAGAGGAGATTATTATGGCATTAAGTAAGAAGCCGGTAACAGGTATGAAAGACATTTTACCTGAGGAAATGGAAATCAGGGATTATGTGATTAGTGTAATTAAAGATACATATGGTAAGTTTGGGTTTACTTCCATTGAAACGCCATGTGTTGAAAATATTGCGAACTTAAATTGCAAAGCAGGCGGGGAAAACGAAAAGCTCATTTTTAAGATTTTAAAAAGAGGTGAAAAACTGAATCTGGAAACAGCAAAAGGAGAAGAGGATTTAGTGGATGGAGGTCTTCGTTATGACCTGACAGTTCCTCTTGTACGTTATTATTCTGCTCATGCAAATGAACTTCCATCTCCTTTCAAATCACTTCAGATGGGAAATGTATGGCGCGCTGACAGACCACAGAGAGGTCGTTATCGTCAGTTTATGCAGTGCGATATCGATATTTTGGGAGAAGCTACAAATCTTGCGGAAATTGAATTGATTCTGGCTACAACCACGACTCTTGGAAAACTTGGTTTTAAGGATTTCCAGATTCGTATCAATGACAGACAGATTTTGAAAGCTATGGCGAGATACAGTGGCTTTGAAGAGGAATCTTATGATGAAGTATTTATTATTTTAGATAAGATGGACAAGATAGGTATTGAGGGTGTTAAAGAAGAACTGTTAAAAGCAGGTTTTGCAAAAAGCACAGTAGATACTTACCTTGACATGTTTACAGAAATGGAAAATGCAAGCGACAGCGTCGCATATATCTTAGAAAAGCTGGATGATTCTCTGGATGCGTCCGTAAAAGATGGTTTCCGTGAAATTATTGATAGTGTGAATGCAGCAAAGGGCGATTACTTTGATTTAGTATTTGATCCTACGCTTGTAAGAGGTATGTCTTATTACACAGGCACGATTTTTGAAATCTCTATGCCACAGTTTGGCGGAAGCTGCGGTGGCGGAGGCCGCTATGATAAGATGGTAGGCAGATTTACGGGAAATGATGTTCCGGCTTGTGGTTTTTCCATTGGCTTTGAACGTATCATTTTATTATTGATGGAAAGCAATTTCAAAGTACCTGGAAGTGCGGACAAGGTGGCTTATCTGATGGAAAAGGGTGTGTCTGCAGAGGTAATTACAGACGTAATGAAGCAGGCAGCGGAAGCCAGAGAAAAAGGTCAGAAGGTATTGGTTGCCCGCATGAATAAGAATAAAAAATTCCAGAAGGAACAGCTTCAGGCTCAGGGCTATACAGAGTTTAAGGAATTTTACCGTGAGGCGTTAAAGCACTAGCAAATAGTTAGAACAATTTGATAGCAGATAAAAAAGATTAAAGAGATATAACAGACAAAATCGGAGGACAAGAAATGGCAGAGTCATTAATGGGATTAAAGAGAAGCCACCGCTGTGCGGAGTTATCTGTCGCTAATGTAGGCGAAGAAGTAACCGTAATGGGATGGGTTCAGAAGCAGAGAAATAAAGGCGGTATTATCTTCGTAGATTTACGTGACCGTTCCGGCATTTTACAGCTCATTTTTGAAGAAAGCGATTGCGGAAGCGAAAGCTTTGCAAAGGCTGAAAAGATGAGAAGTGAATTTGTTGTTGCAGTAACAGGTATTGTAGAAAAACGTTCCGGTGCTGTAAATGAAAATTTAAAAACAGGTGAGATTGAAATTCGTGTAAAATCTGCACGTGTACTTGCAGAAGCAGAAACACCACCATTCCCAATTGAATCTGAGTCTAAGACAAAAGAAGAGATGAGATTAAAATACAGATTCTTAGATCTTCGTAGACCGGACCTTCAGCAGAAGCTGATTCTCAGAAGCAAAATTGTGACTGCTATGAGAAATTTTATGGCAAATGAAGGCTTTTTGGAAATCGAAACACCGATTTTATGCCGTTCAACACCGGAAGGTGCAAGAGACTATTTAGTACCAAGCCGTGTGCATCCGGGCAATTTCTATGCGCTTCCGCAGTCTCCACAGATTTTTAAACAGCTCCTTATGTGCAGCGGTTATGATCGTTATTTCCAGATTGCAAAGTGCTTTAGAGATGAAGACCTTCGTGCAGACAGACAGCCGGAGTTTACACAGGCAGATATGGAATTATCCTTTGTGGACATGGAAGATGTTATGGATGTAAATGAAAGACTGATTCAGCATGTATGTAAAGAAGCCATCGGGCTTGACGTACAGCTTCCTCTTCCAAGAATGCCATGGCAGGAAGCAATGGACCGTTTCGGTAGTGATAAACCGGATACACGTTTCGGTATGGAACTTGTAAACGTATCTGAAGTCGTAAAAGACTGTGGATTTGGTGTATTTACAGGTGCTTTGGAAGCAGGTGGTTCTGTTCGCGGTATTAACGTAAAAGGACAGGGGGCTATGCCACGTAAGAAAATTGATGCCCTGGTGGATATGGCAAAAGGAAGCGGTGCAAAAGGTCTTGCTTACCTTTGCATCGGTGAAGATGGCAGCATCAAATCTTCCTTTACGAAATTTATGACAGAAGAACAGGTTGCAGCTCTTATCAAAGCAATGGATGGCGAAAACGGAGACTTACTTTTATTCGCAGCAGACAAAAATACAATCGTTTGGTCTGTTCTCGGACAGCTTCGTTTAGAGCTTGGTAAACAGCTTGAATTATACGATGAAAATCAGTTTAACTTCTTATGGGTAACAGAATTCCCACTTCTTGAGTGGTCTGAAGAAGAAAACAGATTTATGGCGATGCATCATCCGTTTACAATGCCTATGGAAGAAGACTGGCAGTATATTGATTCGGATCCGGGCAGAGTACGTGCAAAAGCATACGATATCGTATTAAACGGTACAGAGCTTGGTGGTGGTTCCGTGAGAATCCACCAGAATGACATTCAGGAAAAGATGTTTGAAGCTCTTGGAATCACTCAGGAAAAAGCTTGGGAAAAATTTGGATATTTATTATCTGCATTCAAATATGGAGTACCGCCACATGCAGGATTGGCTTATGGTGTAGACCGTTTCGTAATGCTTCTGACACATGCTGACAGCATCCGTGAAGTAATCGCATTCCCGAAAGTAAAAGATGCATCCGACCTGATGTGTGAAGCTCCAAACGTAGTAGATATGGAACAGCTTGATGAACTTGGTATTGCGATTGTACAACCTGAAGAAGCTGATGCGGCAGAAGAATAAGCCGGGTGCAAATAATAAAACATAATCCGTATAACAGGAAGCAGAGATTATGAAAATAAAACGATTGGCGGGACTGAATACGCCGGAAGAACAATTAAAAGAAGAATTCAAATCAGCACAAAAGATATCAGAAGTACGACTTGGCAAAGAGCATTTGTTTTATCGGTATTTTATTAAAATATCGGCAATTGCGTATGATCAGATACAGAAGATATTTTTAAGAGTAGAAAGTGGTGAAGTAGGAGAGTTTCCGCTGACAGAGCATTATCTGATGGTGTATGACCTGGAAGGGAAGGAATATAAATTTCGCCAGGAGAGACCGGAGGATGCCAAAAAGGTTATTGCTTATTTTGAGGAACATCATCCGGGGATTGCAGTTGGATTTTTCAAAGGGAAAGAAAAACAGTAAAGTAGAAAAGGATTCTGAAAAGGAATCCTTTTTTTATCCATAACAATTAAAAGAATGTTTAAATGTTTAACAAAAAGCATTGACACATTTTGAAAAAAGACATATAATACGATTAAACAATTGTTTAATCGTTGTATTTAATAACTCGTACGGGAATCGAATCCGTATGATAAACAGGAGGAAATGAATATGAAAAAAACATACAAAATTGAAGTGGATTGTGCAAACTGTGCAAACAAGATGGAAGAGACTACAAAGAAAACTGCCGGTGTGAAAGACGCTGTAGTTAATTTTATGGCACAGAAGCTGATTGTAGAATTTGAAGACGGAGCAAACGAAGCAGAAGTAATGAAAGCAGTTGTAATAAACTGTAAGAAAGTTGATGATGATTTGGAGATTGAATTGTAATGACAAAAAAGCAGAAAAAGATGCTAAAAAGAATTATAGTATCAGCGGTTCTGATGATAGGGATTGCCTTTTTGCCGGTAGAGGGGATTTGGAGATTTTTACTGTATCTCATACCGTATTTGATTGTTGGGTATGACATATTAAAAAAGGCCGGTAAGGGAATTTTAAACAGACAGGTGTTTGATGAGAACTTTTTAATGGCAATTGCTACTGTTGGAGCGATGATTATAGGTGTAACCAAAACAGGAGATTATGTAGATGCAATAGCTGTTATGTGGCTTTATCAGCTGGGAGAACTGTTTCAGAGTTATGCAGTTGGAAAAAGCAGAAAAAACATCAGTGAGCTGATGGATATTAGGCCGGACTATGCAAACATTGAAAAAGAAGGAAAAATTGTACAGGTTTCGCCGGAGGAAGTATCGTGCGGAACGGTTATTATTGTAAATCCGGGAGAAAAAGTACCGATTGATGGTATCGTAGTAGACGGACTGTCTACATTAAATACAAGTGCCCTTACCGGAGAGAGTCTTCCGAGAGATGTGAAGTGCGGTGATGAGATTATTAGTGGCTGCATCAATATGACAGGCGTGCTAAAGGTAAAGACAACAAAAGAGTTTGGTGAATCTACGGTTTCAAAAATTTTGGATTTGGTGGAAAATGCAAGCTCCAGAAAATCCCAAACCGAAGATTTTATTTCAAAATTTGCAAAATATTATACGCCGATTGTGTGTTATTGTGCATTAGCACTTGCGGTATTGCCTCCTATGTTCAGGCATCTTGTGCTAAGCCTGCCGGCGGATTTTAGCGACTGGATTTACAGAGCCCTGACATTTCTGGTTATTAGTTGCCCATGTGCTTTGGTTATCAGTATTCCGCTTAGTTTCTTTGCAGGAATAGGTGGAGCAAGCAAAGAAGGTATATTGGTTAAAGGTTCTAATTATTTAGAAGCACTTTCTAAAACGGAATATGTGGTACTGGATAAAACAGGCACATTGACGCAGGGAGTTTTTGAGGTTACGGAAGTACATCACAACACAATAGATAAAGAAAAGCTGATAGAGTATGCAGCACTTGCCGAAAGTGCTTCTTCCCATCCGATTAGTAAGAGTATCCGGAAATTATATGGAAAAGAAATGGATTATTCACGTATCGGTACGATTCAGGAAATCAGCGGAGAAGGTGTAGTAGCTGATGTGGATGGAAAACGGATTGCAGTCGGTAATCTGAAACTGATGCAGCGCGAAGGTTTGTCGGTAGAAAAATGTCACAGCACCGGCACAATCATCTATATGTCAATAGAGAAGGAATATGTAGGCCATCTGGTAATTTCAGATGTTTTAAAATCTACTTCCAAAGAAGCAATAGAAGCACTTAAAAAAATAGGTGTACAAAAAGCGGTTATGCTGACAGGTGATGCTAAGACCGTTGCAGAGCAAGTGGCAGAGAAACTGCAGCTTGATATGGTATATAGTGAATTATTACCGGGAGATAAAGTTACGAAGGTAGAAGAATTACTTTTACATAAGCCGAAGAAGAGCTGTCTTGCATTCGTAGGAGACGGTATCAATGATGCACCGGTACTTTCCCGTGCAGATATAGGGATTGCCATGGGAGCAATGGGAAGTGATGCGGCGATTGAAGCGGCAGATATTGTATTAATGGATGATGATCCGATGAAAATCGCTAAGGCGATTAAAATATCCCGAAAATGCATGAGAATAGTATATCAAAATATTATATTTGCGATTGGCATTAAAGTGATTTGCCTTGTTTTAGGTGCACTTGGTATAGCAAATATGTGGCTTGCTATTTTTGCGGATGTAGGAGTGATGGTTTTAGCGGTGTTAAATGCGATTCGCACATTATTTGTAAAGAAACTGTGATAGTACAAAATAGCAGATGACTTTTACAAGAGAAAGAGAGGGTAAATAATGACATTACCACATAATCATGGACAAGAAATAGAAAAGCATTTTGAGCATATGCCAAAAGAAGAAAGCTTTCATGTAGTTGCAGATGTATTTAAGCTTTTGAGTGATAGTAACAGAGTGAGAATTTTTTGGATGCTATGTCATTGTGAAGAATGTGTAATTAATATTTCGGCACTTATGGAAATGAGTAGTCCTGCTGTTTCGCATCATTTGAGACTGCTAAAAGATAATGGTCTTATCACAAGCCGCAGGGATGGGAAAGAGGTATATTATAAAGCAGCAGAGACAGAACAGGCAGAAATGCTCCATCAGGCAATAGAAAAGATGGCAAGGATTACATGCATTTAAAAAGAGAAGGCATTGCCTTCTCTTTTTTATATGAAACGTTCTGCAGTCTGTTTGGATAATTCAAGAAATTCCGAAAGAGCAGTTTTGGCACCGCCAAGTACAGAAACTTTTGAACGCAGCTTTAATGGACTGCCATCAAAACTACAAAGCTCGCCGCCGGCTTCTTTAATGATGGTGTAGGCACCGGCATAGTCCCATACACTGAGCCTTGGAGATGCATATACGGCACAACGGTTACAGGCAGCGTAGCATAAGCAAAGGGATGCAACGCCCAGTTCCCTTAAGTCCATTGTTTTGTAGGTAACAGCT
Organism: Lachnospiraceae bacterium; assembly: GCA_015056725.1. Taxonomy (GTDB): domain Bacteria; phylum Bacillota; class Clostridia; order Lachnospirales; family Lachnospiraceae; genus 1XD8-76. The sequence continues at coordinate 15,548 of SVFS01000014.1, forward strand.
TTTGACAGTTCATATGCCGCATCGCGAAGTTCCGGATTGTATGGCACCTGACCAAAAATTACAACACTGTCTTTTAAGGATTTGTCATGGATGGAAATTGGTTTGTCATTTAAATAAGCACCCATACCTTCTATGCCGTAAAACATTTCATTGCGGAACGGATTATAAACAAACCCGGCAATCAGTTTTCCGTCAAGTGCAACACCGACACTGATTGCACTAAGCATAAATCCACAGACAAAATTAGTAGTGCCATCGATAGGATCAATGATAAAAACATAACCATTGCCTGTATCGGTATCAGACATACCATCTTCTTCGCCAAGAAAATGTGCATCGGGAAGAAGGTTTCCAAGCTTTTCCACAAGATAAGCCTGAACCATGGAGTCATATTTGGTTACAATGTTTGAAATGCCGCCTTTTGACTTGATATCTTTCTGATTCGTGATTTCATCAACATTCTCAATCAGTTTACCGGCATCATATATAATCTGTTTGATTTGAAAAAACTGTTCTTTGGTAAGCATAAAATACCTCTCTATTCAACCGGCATTTTTAGTAATATTGTGTGTATTCTATGTTGTTTTATGGAACGTGCCTGAAGAGTGATGCCATCGTCTAATGTGACAATTTCGTTTACTTCCGGTAATCGGTCAAGCTTTTCAATCATAATTCCGCCGAGGGTATCGTAGTCTTCAGATGTAATGGATAATGATAAGGTATCATTAATATCAATGAGCTTACGGCTGGCATCAATAAGATAAGTACTTGCATTTACTTTGCGGATAAACATAGCCTCATCATCATCATATTCATCACGGATTTCACCGACGATTTCTTCTAACAAATCTTCCATGGTAATCATGCCGACAGCAGAACCATATTCATCCAGTACGATGGCAAGATTCATTGCTTTACTGCGCATTTCCATAAGCAAATCGGAAGTTTTCTTTTTTTCATATGTATAATGTATGTCGCGCATCAGCTTTTTGATTTTGAATTTAGCTTCATCTTTCCAAAAGAAGAAATCCTTCATATGAATCATACCGATAATATTATCAGGGGTATCTTCGTAAACCGGAAGTCTTGAATACATTGTTTTGCGGAAGAGCATAAGTACTTCATCATAGCTTGCAGTAGAAGCAACCACGGTCATGTCAATTCGCGGAATCATAATGTCTTCTGCAATAGAATCTGAAAAGTCAAAAATATTATTAATAATATGATGCTCTTCGTGCTCAATAACACCTTCTTCTTTACTTACATCCATGTAAGTACGTAGCTCACCTTCTGTAATCAGTTTAGTATCGGAACCGGAATTCATATGAAACAATTTAATAATTCCGGAAGCAATTTTATCAACGATAAAAATGACAGGAGTCAGGATGAACATCAGGATACTAATAATTCCGCTATAAGCCAGAGCAATTTTGTCGGCATTGGTACCGGCCCATGTTTTAGGAACGATTTCTCCAAAAATCAGTACAAATAGTGTCAGAATACCGGTAGCAATTCCTACGAAAGTGTTTCCAATCAGCCTGATGGTAAATGTAGTGACAAGTGACGATGCAGCAATGTTTACAATGTTATTGCCAATTAAGATAGCGCTTAACATTTTGCTGTAATTTTCGTGTATTTTTTGTACACGTTTTGCACGTTCATTTCCTTCGTTTGCTAAAGAACGGATTCTCATTTTGTTTGCACAGGATAGTGCGGTTTCTGCAGACGAAAAGAATGCAGAAAGAATGAGTAGAATAACTAATGTGATAATTTGTATGACACCCTGGGTATCCATGTAAACTCCTTTCAATTTTGTAATTGATTACTTTGATAAACATACAATATAGTATGTCAAGGAATAGTAGATTGTCAAGATGCATATCTTTTATAAATAGGCGGTTTGAGAGGAATATATGAGATGGTGAAAAGGAAATGGACAGAGATAGGATTGTTTGCAGTAAAGTGTCTTACAGTTGCATATATTTTGACAGGATTACTGTTATTGTTAGTGGCGATGTTGTTATATAAAATACAGTTGTCAGAGAAAGTGGTAAACATTTTGGTTGTGGTGATTTATGTCCTGGCGGGGTTCTTTTGCGGATTTATTACGGGCAAAAAGATGATGCATCGAAGGTTTGTCTGGGGTGGTCTGATGGGGCTTATATATTTTGTAATTTTATTTGTAATTTCATGGATTGCCAATCAGGGTTTTCCGGAATTGTCCATGAAATTTGGCAGTACCTGTATGCTTTGTGTTGCTTCCGGAATGCTTGGTGGTATGATTAGCGGAAACTGATACGGTTATGAAATGCCATATCAAGGAAAATAATTCTCGACTGTATAACAAGAATTGTGTAGAATGAAAAAGATAAAAAAAGAAAGAAAAAATGTTGCCCCATAGTTAGGGGACATGGATAGGATACAAGAGATGAAAAAATTTGCAAATGCCAGAGTAATGCTTATTACATCAATGGCAATCTTTGGTACGATAGGATTATTTGTAAGAAATATTTCGGTTACAAGTGGCGAACTGGCTCTTTACAGAGCGGTACTCGCGGCAATAATGTTGGCAGGATATCTTGGTATAACCAAACAGAACATTCCGTTTGCAGCTATCAAAAAGGAATTACCGTTGTTGATGTTATCGGGAATTGCTATGGGCTTTAACTGGATCTTATTATTTCAGGCATATAAATATACGACAGTATCTGTAGCAACGCTCAGTTACTATTTTGCACCTGTGCTTGTGACGATTGCGTGTCCGATGTTGTTCCATGAAAAAATGGGTGTAAAGCAGTGGATTTGCTTTATTATGTCAACTGCGGGAATTGTGTTAATTACAGGAATTGGTGATATGAGTGCGGGTAGCAATCATTTTATCGGAATTTTATTTGGGCTCGGAGCGGCATGTCTTTATGCAACAGTAGTACTGATTAATAAATTTATTAAAAATGTAGAAGGAATTCATCGTACTTTTTTACAGTTTATTGCCGCAATTATTGTATTGATACCATATGTGGCATGTACAAGTGGAGTAACACTTTCAGGGCTGAAGATGTCGGGCTGGATTTGTCTTCTTATCGTAGGGTTTTTCCATACGGGAATTACATATTGTATGTATTTTTCATCTTTAAAAGATTTGCCGGGACAACAGGCGGCTATTTTAAGTTATATTGATCCTTTGGTAGCGGTGCTGGTATCGGTATGCATTTTACATGAAGGAATGTCGTGGATGCAGGTAATAGGCGGAATGATGATTCTTGGTTTTACACTATGGAATGAGATGGGAGAAAAATAAAAGCGGTTAATAAATGGGTATTATTGCATATGATTGAAATGAGGATAAACTTTTACGTTTATCCTCATTTATTTTTGGCAAAATGGTGGGAAATATGATATTATTTTTATAATATGACACATGTTGTCGTGTTATAAGTGTTATAGTATAGGAAAGTCGACTTGATAAATGATATATTATGAATAGGAAAAAGATATATCAGAAATTGCAAAGATTGTAATATAAAAGGAGAATGAAAATGGGAAGACCACAGACAAAACAGGATTTATTAGAAGCAGCAAAGACAAATTATGATAAACTGATGCAGCTCATTGATGACTTAACAGAAAAAGAGCTTCAGACCTTGTTTGATTTTTCGGCAGATGAGAAAAAGAAAGAAGCACATTGGAAACGGGATAAAAATGTACGCGACATACTGATGCATTTATATGAATGGCATGGTTTGATGCTTAATTGGATTAAAAATAATAAAGGTGGTATCCGTAAGCCATTTTTAATGGAAGGATTCAATTGGAAGACATATGGTGCAATGAACGTGGTTTTCTGGGAAAATTGCCAGAAAATCAGTTTGGAAGAAGCAAAGGAGCTTCTTGATAAGTCCCACGCAGATGTTTTGAAAGCGATTGAAGACATGTCCGGTGAGGAATTATTTTCAAAAGGCGCTTTTGACTGGGTAGGTGGCAGCACGATAGGTTCTTATTTTGTGAGTGTAACAAGCAGTCATTATGACTGGGCTATGAAAAAAATTAAGGCACATAAAAAAAGAGTAAGTGAAATGTAGTATGAAAAGCCACTGACATATGACATACGAGGAAACTTTATGGTAAGCAGACTATTTCAAATCGTATATATACTGATGGAAAAACCGAATACCACAGCAGGCCAGTTGGCAGAGCATTTAGAAGTATCGGAGCGGACGATTTATCGTGATATTGATAAATTGTCTCTTGCCGGTATTCCGATTTATGCCCAAAGAGGAAAAGGTGGCGGGATTGCGCTTTTATCAGATTATGTATTGGATAAATCTGCTTTGACGGAAGAGGAAAGAACAGAGATCCTTTCATCACTTCAGGCTCTTAGGGCATCGGGGTTTGAAGAGGAAAAGAAGGCACTTACGAAGCTGAAGGATTTTTTTGGTGTAAGTGAAACGGATTGGATTGAGATAGATTTTACCGGTTGGGGAGACCGCCAGAAAGAGAAGCAACGGTTTGAAACAGTGAAAGAAGCGATTTTGAACCACCGCTATATGGAAATAGAGTATACAGGAATGCATGAAAGTGTACGCAGAAAGATTAAGCCGCTTAAGCTATTGTTCCGTACGCAGTCATGGTATGTATATGCGTACTGTGAGCTTCGAAGAGACTATCGTTATTTTAAACTACGGAGAATTGTGAATTATCAGCTTTTGGAAGATCAGTTTATACCGGAGCAAGTAGGGGATTTGGGAAAGCTTGCGGAAGAAAGCAATTCAGGAGAGAAGATTGTTTTACAGATTTCAAAAGAGATGGCGTTTCGGGTGTATGATGAATTGGACAACATTACAGAACTTGAAAACGGAGACTTACTTTGCGAAATAGAGGCTGATGGACAGGAATGGTTTTGGTCATATATCTTTTCTTACGGAGAGTATGCCAAAATTATCGGACCTGAAAATGTGCGGAAGGAAATGGAGCAAAAAATAGAGGCGATGAAGCGATTGTATGAGGATGATAAGTGAGTTGTGTTTATAGAATATAAGAGGATGAAAGAATGCCGTTTGATTTTAAGAAAGAATATAAAGAATTCTACATGCCTGGGAAAAAGCCGGAAATTGTAGAAGTACCAAAAGCAAATTATATTGCGGTAAGAGGAACAGGAAATCCGAATGAAGAAGGCGGTGCATATCAAAAAGCTATCGGTGTGTTATATGCCATCGCTTATACTTTAAAAATGAGTTACAAAACGGATTATCGCATGGAGGGATTTTATGAATATGTTGTGCCGCCACTAGAGGGCTTTTGGTGGCAGGATGGAGTAGACGGATGTGATTATGAGCGGAAGGAAGCTTTTCATTGGATATCAGTCATCCGTGTACCGGAGTTTGTAAAGGAAGAAGACTTTAAATGGGCGGTGGAAACAGCAACTAAGAAGAAAAAACTGGATTGTTCCATGGCAGAATTTATGACAATCGAAGAAGGATTGTGTGTACAGATTATGCATATCGGTGCCTATGATGACGAACCTGCATCTGTCGAATTGATGAATGCGTATATAGAAGAACAGGGTTATGTGAATGATTTTGCAAGTGGAAGATTACACCATGAGATATATTTGTCAGATGCAAGGAAGGTAGTGCCTGAAAAAAGAAAAACGGTAATCAGGCATCCGATTAGGACAAAGTAAATCAGAAGGAAGTACATATGATAAAAAATAAATTATTAACAATGGTATATGCGATAGGAGTAAGCTGTGTTCTAATGGCGTGTTCGTATTCTGATAGGCCTGCGGAACCGACAGTTTCACAGGTGGTAGAAGAAAATGTAGAATCATCTGAAGTGGAAGAAACATCAGAGGCGAAAGAAAATACGGATATTCCATCTGCTGACTTGCCGTTACCGGAAGAAGTGAGTACGGAGCAGATAGATGAGATTTCACCAACTTTAACCCTTATCATGGTAGGAGACATGCTGATGCATACGCCGGTAGAAAACAGTGCTTTGCAGGAAAATGGAAGCTATGATTATTCGGCGATTTTTATGCATACTAAGGAGCTGATTCAGGAAGCAGACCTTGCCATTGTAAATGAAGAAGTGATTATTGGTGGTGAGGAGCTTGGCGTTTCAGGTTATCCGGCATTTAATGCACCATATGAGCTTGGACATGAACTGGTAGAAACCGGCTTTGATGTAATATGTCATGGAACAAATCATGCACTTGATAAGGGCAAAAGGGGATTGTTGAATTGTGTGAACTTCTGGGAAGAGAATTATCCTCAAACAGCAATTCTTGGCGTACATGACAGTCAGGAATCACAGGATGAGATTTACTTGTATGAACAGAATGGAATGACGGTTGCAATCTTAAATTATACATATGGAACAAATGGAATTCCGCTTCCGTCGGACATGCCGTATGCGGTGGATTTGCTGGAAGAGGAACGTGTCATAAATGATATAAAACAGGCAGAAGAAATTGCAGATTTTACGATTGTCTGTCCGCATTGGGGAACAGAATATTTATTGGAAACAGATTCCCAGCAAAAGAAATGGACAAACATATTTTTAGAATATGGAGTGGACCTTGTATTAGGGACGCATCCGCATGTGATTGAGCCGGTGGAATGGGTAGTGGATGAAGAAACAGGGCATGAAATGCTTGTTTATTATTCGCTTGGTAATTTCGTGAACTGGACTTCCAGTTCAGGAGATGGAATTGCAAACCGTATGGTTGGTGGTATGGCACAGGTAACACTTGAAATGGATGAAAATCAGCAGGTGCATATCAAAAAATATGATGTAGAACCACTGGTAAGCCATTTACAACAGGGTGTGAATGGGGTGACAGTTTATCCATTAAGTGATTATACCAAAGAGCTTGCTGCGCGAAATGAAATCCTAAAGCAGGATGCAGCGTTTTCGCTTGAATATTGCGAGGCATTGTGTGAAAATGTATGGGGACAATATGAAGTGAATTGATAATACAGAAAATAGCAGGATATTTATAATAAAAATACTCAGACAAAAGGAATATTTTATGAAAGTATTAAAACATTGTGCAATGTATGTGTTCCTTGTCATAGCATCAATTGTTTCGATATTTCCGATTTATTATGCACTGTGCCTTGCCAGTGGTGGAAATGTAGATTTGCAGGTAGGACCGATGTTACCGGGGCTAAAGCTATTGGAAAATATTTCCTACATCCTTTTTGAAACAAAGTTTAAGGAGCCGTTTTTGTATACCTTAGGATATTGCCTTATGCAGACCGTATTGACAATGTTTGTTTGTGTTTTGGCAGGCTATGGGTTTGAAATTTATCATGATAATAGGAAAGATAGTTTTTTCAACGTGATTCTGTGGGTTTATATGATTCCGTTTGCATCACTTGTAGTACCTACTTTTATCATATTTTCGGATGTAAGTATGGTGAACACGACAGCAGCGATTATTTTGCCTTTTATAGCATCGCCGCTTATTATTATGATTTTCAGACAACAATCCCGTGATTTTCCAAAGGAAGTAATGGAAGCGGCGAGACTGGATGGTGTACGTGAACCATTTCTCTTTTTATACATATATTTGCCGAACATGAAATCAACATTAGCATGCGGCATTGTTATTTCGTTTTTGAATGCATGGAATTCTTATCAATGGCCACGTATTATCATGACACATGAAACAAAGATTCCAATGATGGTATATTTGACACACATGGGACATGGAGACAATATGACACTTGTTTTAATGAGTATGTTTCCGTCAATGATTGTATTTTTCTTTTTTCAGAAATATTTTGTACAGGGAATGGGATGTACAGTAGAAAGGTAAAAGAAAGGTAAAGAGTTTTTTAGCAACTCTTTACCTTTTTATAGTTCAAGACGTATAGAGGAAATTAACTTTGCTCAGCAGTTGCAGTGCTTACGACTTCTTCAACACTTACGACTTCGGGAAGTTCATAAGGTACTTCTGTATTATCAGCAATTTCATTTGGATCTTCCGGTTCAGTCGGTTCTTCATCATCCCAGAGAGATTCATATTTTTCTTTCTTTTTCATTTTGTTCATAAGAGCCATGTTTTTGGCAGACATATATAATTCGGGATCATATTCGATTAGCTTTTGTTCATCCTGCGGAGGTACGATATCACCATTTGCTATACGGCGCGCTACCTCCATGATTTTTGCCAGATCCTCGGCATATTCTGCCATGGCTTCACCTTGCTGCTTTGAGGATTCCATATTAGAAACGGAACTGTGGAGTTCCATAATTTTGGACATAAAATCCTTATATTCATTATATTTTTCATCTACAGCCTGAAATGACAGTTCTAAGGTAGCTGCCTGTTGGGAAAAAGTGGTATCTCCTGTTTCGTTATACTTTTTCTCTGCTTCTTCTTTTTGGTGGAAGAGGGAATTACGCTCAGTCCAGAAGTCTTTTATAACAGAGGAATAGGTTTTCCTTGCGTCTTCAATATTCATAGTTTCATCTCCTTATGATAAGTCACATCCATGTGTTATATATATCGACAGGAGAAGTGGGAGATTATAGTACTATTTGTGGTTTTTTGATTTCAACTTCCTTTTACCTAAAATGATATTGGTTATATAAGTAATAACTGCTGCAAATATAATTGTAGCGACCAATGAAATGATAAAATAAGATACAGGTTCTATTTTACCAAGCAAACGGTCGTAAAAGCTTTGGATGACATATAGTACGCTATGGTGACATAAATAAACAGCGTATTCTATACTACATAAAAAACTGATGACAGGACTTTCGGAAGTGTTTTTCCATATAGGTTCGGTCCGCATAAAAACAATGAAAAGAAGCGGTGGAACAAGCAATTTTTTGATAAGATACGGAAATGGCATTTCTACGAAAAGGAGTACGCCGATAAAAGCAAGAAGTAACCACCATATGATACGTGGCATATTTTCTAATTGGTCTTCAAAATGATAAGTCAGCATACCAACCCAGAAAATAGCAGCACAGGTAATGAGGTGCACTTCATCAGGAAAGCCGGTCCAGGTAAAATGATAGTTCAGTATAAAAAGAACAGTCATAATAACCGAGCCGATAAGCTTACTTTTACGATACATGAACTGTAAAACCGGAAAAATAATATAAATAGCGACAATAATCGTCGTATACCATTCTCCGACCAGAGCCATACTAGGTATGCCGATAAAACCGATGTAATGATCAATACCAAGAATGGAATAAATAAACCACCAAAGCGGTTTTCCGGCGATAATATTATTATGAAGAACTACGGTATAACCTAGAAAAACAAGGATATAGGTAATATAAAATGCCGGAAAAATAGAAAGCCATCTTTTTTTATAGAAAGACTTTAAAGAAAGCTTTTCTCCATAAATTCGAGCAAGGCAATTACCGGAAATCAGTAAAAACAGAGTAGTTCCGAGATGACCCCAATCGCCGTTGGCATAATAGAGGACAAACCCCTGTTTTCCGGTAATGACTATATAATGAAAGAAAAAGACTGCGAAAATAGCGACAAGTCTTAAACGGTCTAAATAATTCTTTTTAACAGGTTGCATAAAGCGCTCCTTATCTGCACAATTTCCAAAATCAGAAACATTTAAAAGCCGGTAGGCATAATGCTTTGTAAGCATTTTAAACAGATACAGAATATCATAATAATAAAAATAGCGCAAATCTTATAGGGGATTTCCACGGTGATAATAGGGACTATTATCTGACTTACCAGTTCGGTATCTTCTTGTATAAAGGCGATGCAGATGGAGAAGAATATTATTAAATAGTAGCGATATTATATACAAAAGCCGGCTAAATCCTTTAACAGAATTTAGCCACTTTTTAGGTTGAAGAGAAAGCAGTTTTTCATTACAATGAGTACTGGTAAAAAAGTATGAGGAGATAATTATGAGAAAGACAAAGATTATATGTACAATTGGACCGGCAAGCCAGAATGAAGAAACCCTGACACAGATGTGTCTGGAGGGAATGAATGTTGCCAGATTAAATTTCTCACATGGTGATCATGCAGAACAGCAAAACAAGGTGGATTTGATTAAGAGGGTACGTGAAAAACTGAATTTGCCGATTGCTATGATGTTAGATACAAAAGGACCGGAATATCGAATTAAAACATTTGAAAACGGTAAGATTTTCTTAAAGGATGGAGATACTTTTACATTTACAGTAGATGATGTGGTGGGAAACCAGGAAAGAGTATCTGTGAATTTTCCACAGCTTATTAAAAATCTGAAAGTCGGCGATACCATTATGGTAAGTAATGGACTTATCATTTTTGAAGTTGTCAAATTAAAAGGAAATGATGCGATTTGTAAGGTGATTTCCGGTGGAGAAGTATCCGATAAGAAGAGCATGAATTTCCCCAATAAAGTGATGAGTGGGGAATATTTAAGCGAAAAGGATAAAGAAGATTTATTATTTGGTATCCGTAATGAAATGGATTTTGTGGCAGCCTCTTTTGTGTCTACCAAACAAAATGTAATGGATTTGCGTAAGTTTTTGGATGAAAATGGCGGAAGTGAAATTGATATTATAGCCAAAATTGAAAATAGGGCAGGTATCGATAATATTGAAGATATATGTGAAATTGCAGATGGTATTATGATTGCCAGAGGTGACCTTGGGGTAGAAATTCCTTCCATGGAAGTGCCGGCAATTCAGAAGTATCTGATTAATAAATGCAGGCTTCTCGGAACCAGAGTTATTACAGCAACAGAAATGCTGGAAACAATGATTCATAATCCACGTCCTACGAGAGCAGAGCTTTCCGATGTGGCGAATGCAGTATATGACGGATCTTCTGCAATTATGCTTTCCGGAGAGACGGCAGCAGGTAAATATCCGGTAGAAGCACTCAAAAATATGGTAGCAATTGCAGAATATACAGAAAGTCAGATTCACTATAAAAAGCGTTTCAAAAATACAGAATTTGAAATCCGCAATGTTATTGATGCGATGTCACATTCTACCGCTTCCATGGCAATTGATGTAGATGCAAAGTGTATCGTGGTAAGCTCCTTTACCGGCAGAACAGCAAGAATGGTAAGCCGTTTCCGTGCACCGGTAGATATTCTTGGCCTTACAACTTCTGAAAAGGTATGGAGAAAATTGAATTTAAGCTGGGGTGTAACTCCGGTTATGTGTGAAGAATTTGATTCTATGGAAGTATTATTTTACAATGGTATGCATAAAGCAAAAGAAGTACTTTCCCTTAAAAAAGATGATACTGTAGTATTAACAGGTGGTGTTGTAGGACGCTCCGGTAGTACAAATACGATTCGTGTGGAAAAAATTCACTAAAAACAACCATAGTATTTATGAAAATAGGAAGTAGCATATATGCTGCTTCCTATGTTATTATATATGATATGAAACTTTAGAGGAAAAAGAGGAGAGAAAAATGGAGAATCGTGAAAGTTTTAAATCAAGACTGGGATTTATCCTGGTTAGTGCAGGTTGTGCCATCGGAATTGGTAATGTGTGGAGATTTCCTTATGTTACAGGTCAAAATGGTGGCGGTATATTTGTACTGTTTTACTTATTGTTTTTATTGATTATGGGTGTGCCTGTTCTGACAATGGAATTAGCTGTAGGCCGTGCCAGCAAAAAAAGTATTATGCCGGCATATCAGGCATTACAGAAACCGGGACAGAAATGGCATTATCACGGATGGCTTGCTGTTGCAGGTAACTACATTTTGATGATGTACTACACAACAGTTTCAGGTTGGATGATATGCTATTTCTTTAAATTCTTGACAGGCTCGTTTAAATCCGGTATGGATACAGAGGCAGTAAATGGCGTCTTTGGAGCAATGCTTGGAAATCCGGCTGAAATGACATTTTGGATGGTTGTAACAGTTGTAGGTGGTTTCCTTGTATGCAGCTTTGGTTTACAGAATGGTATTGAAAAGATTACAAAGTGGATGATGCTTGCTCTTCTTGCATTAATTGTGATTCTTGCAGGACACAGCTTATTATTAGAAGGCGGTGGAGAAGGTGTAGCATTTTACTTGTTGCCGGATCTAGAAAAAGCAAAAGCAGTTGGAATCGGTAATGTGATTACTGCAGCAATGAACCAGTCTTTCTTTACACTCAGCCTTGGTATTGCTTCCATGGAAATCTTTGGTAGTTATATGAAGAAAGACCATACGCTTGGAAGCGAAGCAGTTCGTATTTGTGCATTGGATACTTTTGTAGCTTTTATGGCAGGTATGATTATTTTCCCTGCATGTTTTGCTTTTGGTGTAGAACCGGATGCGGGCCCACCACTTATTTTCCAGACACTTCCAAATGTATTTATCAATATGGCAGGTGGAAGAGTATGGGGAACATTGTTCTTCCTGTTTATGACATTTGCCAGCTTTTCAACCGTTATTGCTGTGTTTGAAAATATTCTTGCAAGTGTTTGTGATATTTGGGAAATCAGCAGAAAGAAATCTGCGATTATTAATGGTATCATTTTATTAGTTACAAGTATGCCATGTGTACTTGGCTATAATGTATGGAGCAATTTACGTCTTATCGGAGGAAGAGATGTACTTGACAGTGAAGATTTCATTGTAAGTAATTTATTGCTTCCAATCGGATGTCTCATTTTCTTGTTATTCTGTACTACAAAATGGGGATGGGGATTTGATAATTACATGGAAGAAGCCAATACAGGTAGTGGTATTAAATTACCGAAACAGTTGAAATATTATTTCAAATATATTTTACCGGTACTGATTCTTGTTATTTTGATTACCGGTTTGATTTAGACGAAAAAACTCTAATTTGCGAAAAATTGTTAAAAGTCTGGCGGAATATGCGATGTATCGAGGTTGCCCTATTTTTCCGACTAAAATATACTTAACAGAGTGAAACAACTCACAATATGTAATTTTGTTAAGGGGATAGTAGGATGGAGAAGATATGTTTATCGGCTACCAAAGATCAGGAAAAAATGTACAAATTAATTGATGATTTGATGAAAGCAGACAAAGAGTTTCAAATCGTAATTACAGTACCGTCTTCGGGAACGAAAGAAAATGAAAGTGAAACAGCACCGCTTCGAGCTATGTCTGTTGCGGAGAAAGAGGTTACATATGATTTGGAATGTGATGTGACCGATATGATTCATGAAATAGGAGTCCCGGCGCATATCAAAGGATATCAATATCTTAGAGAAGCGATTATGATGTGTGTGAAGGATATGGAGATGCTGAACTCTATTACGAAGCTTCTGTATCCGACCATTGCGGAGCGTTATCAGACAACACCGAGCAGAGTGGAGAGAGCAATTCGTCACGCAATTGAGGTGGCATGGAATAGAGGACGGATGGAAACGTTGGAGGCTCTTTTTGGATATACTGTTAATATCGGAAAGGGAAAACCAACTAATTCGGAATTTATTGCTCTTATAACGGACAGACTGAGACTGAAATATCGAGAATAATTACGTGCAAAAATTGCAAAGCAATTTAAGTATATAAGCAAAAGGAAGAGAGAAACATATGAAAAAGATACTTTTTGTAGCATCGGAAGGTGTACCATTTATTAAAACAGGAGGATTGGCAGACGTTGTTGGTTCATTACCAAAATGTATTGACAAGGAATACTATGATGTACGTGTCATTATTCCGAAATATTCCTGTATGTCTGACGCAGTAAAAGCGCAGATGAAATATAATGCACATTTTTATATGGACTATAATTGGAAAGATGTATATGTAGGTATTTTGGAAGCGGAAGTGGACGGTATAAAATACTATTTCGTTGATAATGAAGATTACTTCACAGGATTCAAACCATATACAGATGATGCTCTTTTTGAAATCGAAAAGTATGCATTTTTCAGTAAAGCATGTTTATCCGCACTTCCGATTATCGGATTCAGACCGGATGTCATCCATTGTCATGACTGGCAGACAGGTCTTGTGCCGGTATACTTACACGAAAGATTCCAGGGAAATGAATTTTTCCATGGTATTAAGACAGTAATGACTATCCACAACCTGAAATTCCAGGGTAAATGGTCAGTAGAAGATGTAAAGAGTATCACAGGTCTTGCTGATTACTTCTTTACACCGGATAAATTAGAAGCATATAAAGATGCGAACCTCTTAAAAGGTGGTCTTGTATTTGCAGATGCGATTACAACAGTTAGTGATACTTACGCAGAAGAAATCAAGACAGAGTTTTATGGAGAAGGCTTGAATGGTCTGATGTGTGCACGTTCAGGTGACTTACGCGGTATCGTAAATGGTATTGATTATGATGAATTCAATCCGACTACAGATAAGTTCCTGCCATATCCATATGATGCATCTAATTTCAGAAAAGAAAAGATTAAAAATAAGAAAGCATTACAGAAAGAGCTTGGCTTAGAAGAAAACGAAAAGATTATGATGATCGGTATCGTATCCCGTCTGACAGACCAGAAGGGCTTCGACTTAATTGCTCATGTAATGGACGAAATGTGTCAGGATGCTGTACAGTTCGTTATTCTCGGTACAGGTGAAGAACAGTATGAAAATATGTTCAGACACTTTGACTGGAAATATGCAGGAAAAGTATCTGCTCATATTTATTACTCTAACGAATTATCTCATAAGATTTATGGAGCATGTGATGCATTCCTGATGCCATCCTTATTTGAACCATGCGGACTTTCCCAGCTGATGAGCTTACGTTACGGTACACTTCCAATCGTAAGAGAAACAGGCGGTTTAAAAGATACAGTTGAGCCATATAATGAATATGAAGGCAAAGGTACAGGCTTTAGCTTTGTAAACTACAATGCACATGAAATGCTTGCAACAGTAAGATATGCTGAAAAAGTATACTACGATAAGAAACGTGAATGGAATAAGATGGTTGACCGTGCTATGGCAGCTGATTTCTCCTGGAGCGTATCAGCGGGCAAATATCAGGAAATGTATGATTGGTTGATCGGATACTAAAATCCGTTCGAACGATTAATATATAGATTAATTTTAGATAAAAGTCAGGTATCTATATGACACAAACTAAGGAAAGAAAAGACAATTTCGTGGTTCAGGCGGGGATTCTTGCCATGGCAGGTATTATCGTCCGAATCATAGGTCTTTTGTACAGAAGTCCTCTCGCCGAAATCATCGGTGACGAAGGCAATGGATATTATAGCTTTGCGTATAATATCTATACAATTATATTATTGATTTCATCCTACAGTATTCCGTCGGCGATAGCGAAGGTTATGGCACAGAGAATTGCTTTTGGAGAGTATAGAAATGCACATCGGTTATTCAGATGTGCACTTCTTTATGTTGTGGTAGTTGGTCTTATAGGAAGCGGAGTGGCATATTTTTGTGCACCGTTTTTGGTAGTGGAAAACGCAGTGCCGGTCCTTCGGATCTTTGCACCAACGATATTCTTCTCCGGCTTACTTGGCGTCCTTCGAGGCTATTTCCAGGCGCAGAGAACAATGGTGCCTACATCTGTTTCCCAGATACTGGAGCAGATATTGAATGCGTGCGTCAGCGTGTTTGCAGCGTGGCTGTTTATTCATCTCATGACAGGAAATGACACGACACAGAAAGCCATCCGCGGAGCTTCGGGAAGTGCTATCGGTACAGGATGTGGTGTAGTAGCAGCACTGTTATTTATGCTGTTTATTTACCTTCGCAGACGCAAATCCATTATGGAAGAGATTGCCAATGATCAAACAGAGCATGAAGAAAGCTACAAAGAACTGTTTAAGGTGATTTTGCTTGTGGTGACTCCGTTCATTTTGAGTACCTTTATTTATAATCTGAGTACATCTCTGAATCAGACGATTTATAGCGAATTGATGATGAGCGTGAAAAACATGTCGGAAGAAACGGTTGCGACGATGTACGGTATCTTTGCAGGTAAATCGGTGGTAATCACAAACATTCCGATTGCTTTTGGCTCTGCAATGGCAGCTGCACTGATTCCGGGTGTATCAGCAGCATATGCAAAGAAAAATATGGAAGCATCCAGAAGCAAAGTAAACCTTGCGATTAAAGTAACGATGCTGATTTCCATTCCGTCTGCAGTAGGCTTATTTGTATTGGCTCATCCGATTGTAAAACTTCTGTTCCCGCAGAAAGCATCATTGGATACAGCAGTAGCGATACTTCGGGTGCTTGCAATTTCAGTTGTATTTTATGGCTTGTCCACTCTGACGAATGCTGTGCTTCAGGGAATCGGAAAAGTAAATCTTCCGGTATGGCATGCTTTAGCGGCGTTGATTGTACAAGTAGTTGTGCTGGTTGTACTTTTAATATTCACGGATATGAATTTATATGCACTTGCCATTGCAAATATTTGTTATAGCCTGCTGATGTGTATCTTGAACAGCAGAGCAGTGAATAAATATCTGGAATATAAAGAAAATGTGATGCAAACGTTTGTCAGACCGTTTTTCGCGGCGGCTTGTATGGGAGCTGTGGCATACGGAGTTTACTTCGTTTTTGCACTTATGATGGATGAGAGAATCGCACTGATTCCGGCATTGCTGGTGGCGGTTATTGTGTATTTTATCTTTGTAATTAAATTCCGTGCCGTGACAGAAGAGGAACTTCGGGCAATTCCGAAAGGAACGAAGTTGGTAGTGGCGGCGAAAAGGCTTAAGTTGTTGTAGAGTTCCACATAGAAATTGAAATGTAGAATATAGATTGGATAATGAGGTTAGAACCCTTCTACAGAATTAGATTTATGATTTTGTAGGAGGGTTTTTTGTGTATTATAATTAAATGATTATATCTTATGCTATAAAAAACATTGACTTTTACGTCTATTAAAAACATAATAACAAGCATAGAGGTCAATAATAAAAGCAAATGAATTATTGGTGGGAACTTATGAAGAAGGTAAAAAATCAAATTGAATTTCGACGTTATGATTTGTCAGGGAATGAACCGATTCTTCTCATGGATGTAGACACATGGAAGAAATGCTATCCTGATGGTTCAAGAATATTGCACTTTCATAACCTGATGGAAATTGGATTTTGCCATGTAGGAGATGGAAAGTTAGTATTTGGGGAAAATGAACGTATATTTTCCAATAATATGATTTCTATTATTCCGGCAAACATGGCTCATGGTACATTTAGTGATACAAATCAGTTTGGCCATTGGCACTATATATTTTTTGATGTGAAAAATGTAGCACTTGAGTTATGGGGAGATGATCAAGTTTTTTTAAATGATTTTTTAGCGCAGGTTAATCAATTCGGATATTTTTTTCAAGTGGAAAAACATCCTATGATAACAGAAACTATTAGATTAATTATTTGTGAATATGAGAATCAACAGGAATTTTATCATGAAAGCATAAAAGGTCTACTGAAAAGTTTAGTCTTACAAATATACAGACTCAATCCTAATGATATTGCTGGAATCGGTAATCTTTCGAAAAATGGTCAGATTATCAAAATAGCTATTAAATATATTTGCGATCACTATTCGGAACAATTAAAAATACAAATGATTGCAGATGAATGTGGACTTAGTGAACCGCATTTTCGCAGAATTTTTAAACAAACTATGAATATGTCGGCTTTAGAATATATTAATTACATACGAATTCAAAAAGCATGTGAGTTCTTAAGCACAACTGACAAATCAATGACAGAGATTTCGGATATTGTTGGCTATGAGTCTATTTCAACATTTAACAGAAATTTTGGGAAGATAGTAGGTTTATCACCATATCAATGGAAGAAAAATCCGGATAATCATACAGGCAAATTGCTTGAGTTTAAAATATCTTCACTTAAAGGATGGTAGGAAAATTAAAAATGTGCATTTTCGAGGTGATCGGAAATGCGCATTTTTTGATTACTATCAAGAACACAAGAATAGAATGTTTTTATATAATTTTATTGTGATATACAAGAGAAAAGTGCACATTTCTCCAAACAATTTTTCTATAGTTATAAATTTTGGAGGGTAATATGAAAAGTAAAATACTTACATCTTTTTTAGCGATTTCGTTATCATTATCTTTAGTTGCATGCGGAGGAGGTAGCAACAATACAGATTCTTCAGGTACAAGTACCGACGCATCAAAAAGCATTACAAAGGTAGAAGAAGGTTCAGAACAAAATAGTGATGGAGAAGAAAATTCACTAACTGTATGGTGTTGGGATCCGGCATTCAATATCTATTCAATGGATGAAGCGGCCAAAGTATATCAACAAGAAAATCCTGATTTTGAATTAAATGTAATTGAAAATTCCTGGGATGATATACAGACAAAGCTTGCAACAGCAGCAGTTTCGGGTGATTTGTCAACTCTACCGGATATCGTATTGTTGAATGATAATGCTATTCAGAAATATGTTACTACTTATCCGGATCTTTTTGAGAGTCTGGAAAATTCAGGAATTGATTTTGCAAATTTTGGTGATTCAAAATGCGCATATTCGGTCATTGATAATAATCACTACGCAGTACCATTTGATAATGGAGCAGTAATTGCATGTTATAGAACAGATATTCTTGCTGAGGCAGGGTACACAATTGAAGATTTCACAGATATTACATGGGATGAGTTTATAGAAAAAGGAAAGGTTGTGCTTGAAAAAACAGGTAAGCCTATGTTTTCTACACAAGCAGGAGCCTCTGACATCATTCTTATGATGTTACAATCAGCAGGAGCTTCTATGTTTGACGAAAATGGTAATCCTAATATGGTTAATAATAGTGTACTTTATGAAGTAATGGAGAACTATGAGAGTTTGGTTACAAATGGAATTCTATTAGAAATGAGTTCATGGGATCAGTATATTGGTTCATTTACAAATTCAAATGTATGTTCTGTAATTAATGGATGTTGGATTATGGCTTCAATCCAAACAGCAGAAGACCAGTCTGGTAAATGGGCAATTACAAATATGCCTAGACTTAATAATGCTGAAAATGCAAGCAATTATTCGAATAATGGCGGATCAAGTTGGGCAGTATTATCAAGTTGTAAGAATAAAGATTTAGCGTATGACTTCTTAGGAAAAACTTTTGCAGGGTCTGTTGAGTTCTATGAAACGATTTTACCAAAATCAGGTGCACTAGCAACATACTTACCTGCTAAGGATAGTGATGTTTATGCACAACCTCATGAATTTTTCAGTGGCGAATCTGTATTTGCAAAGATTACTGAATTTGCGGGAAAGGTACCTAGCAACAATACTGGAGTATATTACTATGAGGCAAGAGATGCTATTGCAACTGCAGTAACAAATGTAATTTCTGGATCTGATATTGATACAGAGTTAAAAGCTGCTGAAGAAACTGTACGATTTAGTATGGGACAGTAAAGGTCATTTTTATCAGTGATTTTAGAAAACTCTATGGCAACATAGAGTTTTCTGATTCTAAATAGCAGGAGAATATAAAAATGCAAAAAAATACACTTAACTCAAAACGAAATTTAATAGGATGGGTTTTCATTATCCCTGCATTTTTATTGATTGTGATGATGTATTTCTATCCGATGATAAAAGCATTGATATTATCATTTTACAGTGGCGTAGGTGCTAATTTCAAATTTGTAGGAATATCGAATTATATTCATATGTTTAAGGATAAAGTATTTATGCAGGCACTAAAAAATACTTTTTTGTATTTAATTGTGCAAGTTCCAATAATGCTTATGGTTGCACTTATACTTGCTACTTTATTAAATGACAAAACGCTAAAATTAAAAGGCTTATACAGGACAGCAATTTTTTTGCCATGTGCTACATCGTTAGTATCATATGCCATTATTTTTAGATCAATTTTTGCAGTAGATGGAATTATAAATTTGGTACTTATAAAAGTAGGTATTTTGGAGACGGGATATAACTTCCTTGCACATCCAATAAGTGCACGGATTGTAATAATAATTGCACTATTATGGAGATGGACAGGATATAATATGGTATTTTTCCTTGCCGGATTACAGGGCATAGATCCAGCAGTTTATGAAGCGGCAAAAATAGATGGCGCGTCATCTATTCAGTCCTTTTTTAAAGTGACTGTACCATTGCTAAAACCGACATTGATTCTAACTGCGATTATTTCGATTAATGGAACACTTCAATTGTTTGATGAATCAGTCAATTTAACATATGGAGGACCTGCAAATTCAACAATTACAATGACACATTATATATATGATGTTTCATTTAAGTATGTTCCTAATTTTGGTTATGCAGCAGCAATGGCATATTTGATTTTGGTGATTGTAGCAATCTTATCGTTTATACAGTTGAAAGTAGGTGATAAACGTGAATAAATTTGAAAGAAAAATGAAATACTTTGTCCTGACGGTGGCATCAATTATATCTGTATTTCCTCTATACTGGATGGCTATATCTGCAACAAATAAGAGTGCGGATATATTGGCAGGAAAAATGATTCCAGGGAGATTTGCTCTTGAGAATTTTCGAAATTTAGTAAATACATATAACATTGGAAAGGCTATGACCAATTCCATAAAATATTCTGTGCTTATGACGTTAGCATCATTGATCATATGTTCATTGGCGGGTTATGGATTTGAAATATATCACGACAAAGTGAAAGATAAAGTTATGTCTATATTACTTCTGGCACTTATGGTACCTTTTGTTGCTATCTTAATACCTTTGTTTCAGATGATGTCAAAATTAGAATTATTAAATACATCATTAGGGTTTATGTTACCAACAATATCAACACCGTTTCTCATTATGCTTTTCAGACAGAATACCAAAGCATTTCCGTATGAAATAGTAGAAGCGGCCCGGATTGATGGATGTTCAGAGTTGAAAATATTTGTAAAATTTTTTATTCCAACTATGAAATCAACTTTTGCGGCAGCAATTATAATTACATTTATGAATGCATGGAATTCATATCTATGGCCAAAGGTAATAATGCAGACAGATGAGAGTATTACGATGCCGATACTTGTTGCAAGTTTAAAGGATGGCTATTTTACAGATTATGGAATGCTAATGCTGGCCGTACTATTATGTACAATGCCTACTGTTTTATTCTTTTTCTTTTTACAGAAACAGTTTGCAGAAGGAATTGCAGGTTCAGTAAAATAGGAGATCAATAAATGAATGTTCAGACAGAGAAAATATTACCTAAATTTACTCATTTATTATATGGAGGAGATTATAACCCGGATCAATGGTTTGATAATCCGGAAATACTAACTCGAGACATAGAGTTAATGAAAAAGGCAAATGTAAATTGCGTTAGTCTTGGAATATTTGCATGGGCCAAGCTGGAGCCTAAAAGAGATGAATTTCATTTGGAATGGCTTGAAGAAATAATTAATAGATTACATTTAGAAGGAATATATACAATTTTAGCAACACCATCGGGTGCTAGACCAAGGTGGCTTGCAAATGAATACATAGAAGTACTTCGAGTTGACGAACGTGGAAAAAGAGCTCACTTTGGAGGAAGACATAATCATTGTATTTCATCAAAAAAATATAGAGAGCGTGTGTACAAGATAGATGCTATGCTAGCAAAACGATTTGGTAGTCATCCTGCTGTTATTATGTGGCATATTTCTAATGAGTATGAAGGCGAGTGTCATTGCAATATTTGCCAAGATGCGTTTAGAGGATTTTTAAAGCAAAAGTATGGAAGTATTGAAAAACTAAATAGTGCTTGGTGGACATCATTTTGGTCACATGATTATACAGATTTTGCTGAAATTGAATCACCGACGTCTATAGGTGAAAATTCAATAAATGGTTTACTTCTTGATTGGAAACGATTTGTAACCAGTCAGACTACTGATTTTATGAATAATGAGATTGTGGCAGTAAAGAAATATGCTCAAGATATCCCTGTGACGACTAATATGATGGGCTTAAGTGATGTATTGTGTTATCCTAAGTTGGCAAAGAAGCTTGATATAATTTCTTGGGATAGTTATCCTGAGTGGCATGAACCGGGGAAAAACATATATCAAGGGGTATTAGAGTCATTTACGCATGATTACATGAGATGTTTGAAAAAGCAACCTTTCATTTTGATGGAATCTACGCCTTCAACAGTAAATTGGCGACCGGTTTGTAAAATCAAGAAACCTGGAATGCATCGTCTTTCTATGCTAAATGCAATCGGCCATGGCTCTCAAAGTGCAATGTGTTTTCAGATTAGACAGTCTCTTGGAGGAGCTGAAAAATTCCACTCCGCTGTAATTTCGCATTGCGACAGCGAAAATACCAGAGTTTTCAAAGAGGTTTCAGAACTTGGTAAAGAATTAAGTTTGCTATCTGAAATGATTTATAAAACGTATAATAAAGCTGATGTTGCCATTATTTATGATAAAGAGAACAAATGGGCACTGGATAATTCATGTGGTCCGAGAAATGCAGGTTTAGATTATAATAGAGAATGTGTATCTTATTATGCATATTTTTGGAAACAAGGTATAAATGTTGATGTGATTGATTCTAGTTCAGAAATAGATGGATATAAGCTGGTAATAACTCCAATGCTTTATATGTATCATAATAATATCCAAGAAAAAATTCGAAAATATGTTGATAAGGGGGGATATATAATATCAACAGCTTTTTCGGGATATGTTGACGAGAATGATTTGTGTTTTTGGGGAGAGAATAATAAAGAAAGATTATCAGATGTATATGGTATATGGGTTGAAGAAATAGATGCATTATATGATGGAGAATATAATCAGACTTGTTTGAATGGGAAAGAATACAAATTGGATACTTTGTGTGAAATAGTACATTGTACAAGTGCAAAATCTATTTGTGACTATGGAAAGGATTTTTATAAAGGAAAACCGGTTGTAACTGTTAATGATTATGGTTTAGGTAAAGCATATCATATGGCGTCAAATCCAGAACAAAGTTTAATCAATGAATTGCTAGCTATGATTTTGAAAGAGATATGCATAGATGTGGTATTAGCTAATACAAATATACCTGATGGAATAGGAATTGTGAGCCGTGAGGATGACGAAAAGAAAATTATTTTTATAGGTAATTTTTCTGAAGATGAGCAAGAAATAAAGCTTGATAAAATGAAAATGGATGATAGTAAGAAAATGCTTTACAACATTGATGGTAGTACTGCTGATGAAACAATAAGTTTTGGACCATATGAAATGAAGATGTTAATTGAAAAATAAAACTTTTATGGAATTTTACAAATCTGTGAAGAGCGTTGTAGTTCAGCAGTTGTTAGCGCAGGAAGTTAGTTAGGTATAGGTGTGTAAATTCGGTTGATTTGGAATAAGAGTACAAATCAGCCGAAAATTAGTTTGACAAGTTTACATTCACATAAATATAGCAAACGGTTTATATATAAATGTAAAAAGGGAGTTGACAATTGTATAGAAAAGAAATATCATATCTATACAAAAGTAAACTTTCGGAGAGTGGTTGTAATGGAAATCAATCAGGTGATTATGAAAGAAATACAAAAGAATAATAACATGATTACAACTGCACAGGTGGTTGCATTGGGATTTTCCAGAGCATTATTATCCAAATATGTAAAAGAAGGTTTGTTAGAACGTGGCCGCCAGGGGGTTTATATATTGCCGGATTCGATTCATGATGATATGTATACATTGATGCTCAGGTCGGAAAAGATTGTTTTTTCCCATGATACAGCGTTGTTCTTAAATGGATTATCGGAAAGAACCCCTTTTGAACATTCGGTTACTATTCCAAGTAATTCAGTGTTATCAAATACTTTAATGGAAGAATGCACTTGCTATTATATAAAGCCGGAGTTACTTACGCTGGGAGTGGTGTGGAAAAAAACCACTTTTGGCAATGAAGTGAGATGCTATGATGCTGAACGTACCATATGTGATTTGCTTCGTTCCAGAAACCGTATGGATGAAGAAACTGTAATAAGTGCGATAAAAAATTATGCAACGTTTAAAGATAAGGATTTATATCGTCTAGCTGCTTATGCAGAAAAATTTAGAGTAAGCAAAATTTTGAAACAATATATGAAGGTGTTGCTATGAGTTCTAAGGCTATGAGTTTAAAAAGAAGAATTAAAAATTATGCGAGGAGTAATAACATAGCAGCCCAGGTAGTTCTACAAAATTATATGTTTGAATGTTTCCTTGCAAGATTATCAATATCCGAATACAGTGAGAAATTTGTTGTGAAGGGTGGAATGTTGATAGCGGCTATTGTCGGATTGGACACCAGATCTACAATGGACTTAGACACCACGCTCCGTAATTTGCCGTTGACAGAGGAAAAAATCACAGAAGCAGTTGAGATAATCTGTAAAATCGATATGAAAGATGATGTTGTATTTACAGTAAAGTCAATTGGTACAATTCGAAAGGATGATATATATGGCGGGTATTGTGTTCGTTTAGACGCAGTATATGATACAATAATTACACCATTATCTATTGATGTTTCTACAGGAGATGTGATTACTCCGGATGCAGTAAAATATGAGTTTAGTGGTATTTTTGATGAAGATATTCGAATTAGTTTATGGGGATATAATATAGAGACTGTTATTGCAGAGAAGGTCGAGACAATTCTGCGTAGAGGTGTGTTTACAACAAGACCAAGAGATTATTATGATGTTTACATACTTGGAACAACACAGGAATACGATAAGGAAATCTATAAGGAAGCTTTGAAAGCAACAGCAGAACATCGTGGAAGTACAGAACAGATTTCTGATGTAGAAGGTATTTTGAAACAAATTTCAGAGAGTGATAATCTTAAAGATATGTGGAGGAAGTATCAGAAGAAGTTTGCGTATGCCAATGACATTTCATATGAGAATGTTTTGGGAATGTTGAAGAAGATTGCGCTTTAAAATACGTAGTAGTAGGAATTTTTGAAGGAAAATACTATGATGAAGTATTATTCATCTGCCACGTCAGGTGATTTCTGAAGTTCCGCCCCATTGAAAATAAAGGTTTTCTTGGATGGAAGACTTGAATTTATGATAGTTTTACGTCAGCAAGGTCAAACTATGATAGATGAATGTTTTAGAAAGTAACCATCAGAGTTTGTGTATGGGCACAAATTTCTGGTGGTTTTGCTTTTATAAAAAGATGGTGATCATAATTAAAAATGCCGGAAACGGCAAAAAACATAATTAGAAAATGTATAAAAATTGAAATATTGCCGATGTCATGGTATACTATATCGTAGTAAAGTGTAAATTATGATTTGAATTATAACGGAGGAGAGCTGATGCGATACCTTTCAGTTACTGAAATAGCGAAAAAGTGGAATGTTTCAGAGCGTAGTGTTAGAAACTACTGTGCTCATGGACGAGTAAGCGGTGCATTTCTTACCGGAAAAACATGGAATATTCCCCAAAATGCAGAGAAACCCGAGCGTTCGAATAAGAAGAAAGAACAGCCTGTTACATTGCTGGATATTTTGCGCGAGCAGAAGGAGAGTAAATATTCCGGCGGTATTTATCATAAGACACAGATTGATTTGACATATAATTCTAATCACATTGAGGGTAGTCGTTTGACTCATGAACAGACAAGATATATTTTTGAAACCAACACCATCGGTGTGGAAAATGAAGTTCTGAATGTGGATGATGTAATTGAAACAGCAAATCATTTCCGATGCATTGATATGATTATCGACAATGCAAAAGTGGCTTTAACAGAGAAATTCATCAAAGAACTTCATTTGACTCTGAAAAGTGGTACTAGTGATTCCAGAAAAGATTGGTTTGCTGTTGGCGATTATAAAAAAGTACCAAATGAAGTTGGCGGTATGAATACAGCCCTTCCGGAAGAAGTTGCCAATAAGATGAAAATATTACTTACGGAATATAATGCCAAGGAAGAAAAGACTTTTGAAGATATTCTGGACT
This sequence comes from Lachnospiraceae bacterium, assembly GCA_015056725.1. Classification (GTDB taxonomy): domain Bacteria; phylum Bacillota; class Clostridia; order Lachnospirales; family Lachnospiraceae; genus 1XD8-76. The sequence continues at coordinate 41,412 of SVFS01000014.1, forward strand.
TCCATGTGAAGTTTGAGTGTATTCATCCGTTCCAAGATGGCAATGGTCGTGTGGGAAGATTGATTATGTTTAAGGAATGTTTGAAATATAATATTGTTCCGTTCATCATAGAGGATAATCTGAAAGTGTTTTATTATCGTGGGTTGAAGGAATGGGATAATGAAAAAGGGTATCTTATAGATACTTGCCTGACAGCACAGGATAAATATAAGGCGTATTTGGATTATTTTAGGATTGAATATTAAAAATATGTTTTGAAATCTGGAGATAAACATGAAGTTTGAAATAAATGGAATCAGCTTTCCGTTTGGAAGAGTTTCTTGGAATAAAAGTATTTCTACAAAAGAAATGTTTGCACATCTGAAATTGAAGAAGTTGTAAAAAACAACGATATAAAGAAATCTAAATGGGAAAAAATAAAGCCGGTATTGGTATGGCTGGTTGACAAAAGCCTTGATATTGGTACAGTTCTTTTACCATTGTTGTTAAAAATATAATTCTTATTTGTAGAAGACAAGGAGTTTTAATGTCTGATAATAAAGTATGGGATATTGAAGTACTTTTAGAAGATGAAGTGTTTGATTATGTAGAGTATGCAGTTAACTCATGGAGAGAGTGGATTACAAAAACTATGAATGAAATCGAGAAGATTGAAATGAAAGAAGTAAAGTTACTTACATATTTCTCGATTATGGAAATGATGGCACAAGAATATGATAATTTTCCATCTAATAAATTGCAGGATTCATTTACAAAATTTGTATTGAAGTTTCAAAACAAGTACGACTTTTTAGAAGCAGTGGATCCGATTACTTTATTTTATAGAGTGGAAGATATTGTTGTTCCAAAAGTGAATTTGAACAATTTAGTCGATGGTGAAATATATTTACCAAAGTCAAAGCATATCTCTGATAAAGTACTGGAAATAGAAACAGAACTTATTGCTAAGAACGGGAAAGAATATGCAGATAAAAAATTAAAAGAACATCGTTATGTCGATTTACTATATCGAATGAGATGTCGATTATCTCATGAGTTTTCCGCACCTCATATCTCATTTAGTAAAGTTATAAATGAGCCAAGTTACATAAATTGTTCAAGGCAATATGTAAGCAATGGCAGATTGGTTAATGATGCTGTCTGGCAATTACGATTTCCGGTTGGATTCGTGAAAGATTTATGTTTGAATTGTCTTGAAAACTATTTGGATTATTGTTTAAAAGAGCATATACCACCAAATAAAAACAATGGATTGGATCGAAAGTGTGAATTGTCATGGTATAGCCGTTAGGAGTTAGCATGGGAGAACTGACAGAATATGAACGTTTAATTAGTATTAGAATTATGCAGAAAGATGCAGAATCAATATATTCTTTGTTGCCTAAGAAACATGAGTATTAGTTTACTGGCTCTAAAAAGGTCAGAACCATGTACGGTTCTGACCTTAATTTATCCCTATAAACACTTACATAAACTCTAATTGTATCTTTATCCTACACCCCATCAAAAACCCTAATCTTCGACACATCGCAATCAATCATCATCGAATAATTCGTATAATACACTATAAATCCCGGTTTGCCTCCACTTGGCTTTTTCACATGTTTCTTTTGGATGTAGTCGATTTCGACTTTTTCCTGACCGCGACCTTTGGAATAGTAGGCGGCTAGCCTTGCGGCGTCTTCAAAGGTAGCATCCGGAAGTTCTTTTCCTTCAGTCTTTACGATGACGTGAGAGCCGGGCATTCCTTTTGCGTGGAACCACCAGTCATTTCCGGTAGCGAATTTGAAGGTGAGTTCTTCGTTTTGGATGTTGTTTTTGCCTACATAAATATGGAAACCATCCTGGCTTACATAGTGGAAAGGCTTGCTTGTGATTTTTTCACGCTTGCTGCCGCCTTTTCGTTTGATATATCCTGCCAGAATCAGTTCTTCCTTAATCTGTGCAAGGTCTGCTTCCTGTACGGCGATGTCTAATGCAGTACTGATAGATTCTAAATGATCAATTTCAGCTTTTACCTGAGTCGTCAGTTCAGAAAGTGTCTCGTAAGTTCTTTTCAGCTTTCCATAACGGTCAAAGTATTTCTTTGCATTTTCAGAAGCGGTTAATGTTGGGTCCAGCGGAATCGTAATCATTTCGCCGGTGTAATAGTTTTCCGCTTCTAAAGATTTGGCACCGGGCTGTGCATGATAGCCGTAGGTGTGGAGAAGTTCTCCATAGATTTTATATTTTTCGCGTTTTTCCGTGTCTTTGATCTGCTGGCATTGCAGGTCGTATTTCTTTACCGTTCGTTCCAGTGTGGTCTGAACGATTCTTCTTAAATCCGCAGACTTCTGACGGA
>SVFS01000098.1 GCA_015056725.1 Lachnospiraceae bacterium
GTCTCTATCTGAGAAAACACCGCCTCTACTGCTTCTACTACAGTTAATTCTCTTTTTCTGATTTTCTCGGCAAGCTGTAATGCCGAATACTGTAATATATTCATAGCTTGCCTTTCTAATTTAGTGTATTTGGAACTTCAAACATTCCATTACTGACTTTTGGTGCATTTGCAAGCACTTCCTGCACTGAGTACATCTCCCGTACTTCATCCTCACGGAATTTCGGTGTTTCTTCAGACCTTTGCTCTGCGAGTTCTATATCATCTGTATTTAATTCGTTCATTTTTTCTACATATGCAAGAATGGCTTCCATATCCTGTTTCATCGTTTCTTTATCTGATTCTCCGATGTACAGTTTAGAAAGCTCCGCAATATCTGCTAATAGCTTTTCGGAAATCTGCGTCATTTTCCTCTTCACACCTTCTATTCAAAATCACTTCTTCCACTCAGAATTCAGGAAAAGTCTCCTTTGCTCCAAAAACTGCTCCATTTCTTCTACATCGTTACGCCAATCCGGTTTAGACCACATCACATTATTCATATCAGCCGCCGCTTCTATTTCCTTCTCATAACCGGCAATGATTCTGTCCGCTTTTCTGAGATAAGGCTCAAAATATTTTCCGTATTCATATAATGCCTGCTCATAGAACTCAGGTTGGGCGTATAACGCTTGTGACCATCCATGATTATTTACATAGAATCCATTCGGATCTTCCAGCTGTTCTGCTTCTCCCCAAGTTCGATTATTTCCAAGTGCCATATCATAATCCCAAATCGGACCGGCATACATTTTCATATCGTCCTTCGGTTTATAAAAATAGCTGCTGGAATATCCACTATCTATATTTTTACTTATTTCATCAAGTACGTATTTTTTTGCAAAAGATTCCACATCAATGTATTGTGTATAATGTACTCCGTTATCATTCTTTCCATCTCCGGAAAAAATTGCATTTTCAAATCCTTGTACAAAACCGGCAATATATCCAATCTGATTTACTGTCGCATATTCAGGGCTTTTCACCACAACGTACTGATCTGATAACGTATGGAACTTGCTCGGTTCTCCCCTATAACGTTTATAATAATCCAATTCAATGAGATAACCGCCCGTATTATTAGATGGTTCTTTTGGAACATTCCAGCCCTGTACACGAAACTCTCCGTTTTCCATCTGATATACATCAAAGGAATCCATCTCTTCCTCATTCAGCTCCTTCGTTTCCTTCTCCAAATCGCCAATATCAAAGTTCTCTGAATTGATATCAATCTTTTCTGACAAAAGATATAGACCTCTATATTCTCCATCAATGTACAAATCAACCCATGTGTTGTCCATCGTATGTTCCAGTCCACAGCTTTTTGCCATATCGGTAAACAGCTTATTACGCATCATACTGTCGTCTAATACGTTGGAAATTAATACCCATTTTTTACATTTTCCCATGCCGAGCAGACTATTCTTTTGCTGAAGATACATCTTATAAGAACGTTTCGCATTATCCCATGTAGAATTTCCATGTCCCTTAAACTGTTCTACTCTTCCGCTATAGTCCGTCTGTCCATCAGCTGTTAGCACCGTCACATTTGCTGCTGATACATGTTCTTTATCCGCTTCAATATACTTAAGGCCTTCCGCGTGTTCCACATCAAGCCAGATACTTGGCATGTTTGCTGATTTGTAAATCGCAAACTCCGTTTTTGTTTCATTTACATCAATTACAAAATCACCGGTTCCCAGATTTTCCCAAAGAACACCTTCTTGTTCTGTCTGGATATGGATTGATGTTTCTTCATCTTTCTTTCTCAAAGTTGCTTCTAGTACACCATTATCTTCCGCATATAATCGCACTTTTACATCATCACATTCAGCAAAAGACGGCAAAAACAAATACTTACCTTCTTCATTACTGTTACTTTGCCATACAATATTCACTTTTTGGGTAGAATCATCCATTATTTGCACATATGACACCTCTGTCACTTCTCCATTTGATACAGCAATATCTAAATATTCCTGTACATTTTTTTCAAACTGATAGAAGTAAAGATATGTTCCCGCAATCATTGCAAACAGTATTCCAAATACACTTAAAATCATTCTTACCTGTTTGCATTCTGATTTATCATGTTTGTTCTGTTTCATCATCATCTCTCTGTTTCTATTCCACTTCGCCTACAAACACCGTTTCTGCCGGGCCGGTCATATAGATAAGATTTTCTTCACGGTCCCATTCAATCAAAAGTTCTCCGCCAAGTACTTTTACCGTAACAGCATCTTCCGTAAATCCGTTTAAAATACATGCCACAGCTGTTGCACAGCAACCGGTTCCACAAGCAAGTGTTTCACCGCTTCCACGCTCCCACACGCGCATCTCTACCGTATTTCTGTCGATTATCTTTACAAATTCCGTATTGGTACGTTTCGGAAAGATTTCATGATTTTCAAAATCCGGTCCGATTTTTACAAGATCCAACCCCTGTACGTCTTCAACAAATACTACAGCATGCGGATTCCCCATTGACACGCATGTCATTTCATAACTTTTTCCGCCTACCTCTATCGGCGCTGCCACCATTTGATCTCCGGCATATTTTACCGGAATCTGTGCCGGCTCCAGTATCGGGCTTCCCATATTGACACGAATCATTTTTACTTTTCCGTTTTCCGTTGTCATATTCAGATATTTAATTTGTCCACCACTTTCCACTGTGATGTTGACTTTGTCAGTCAAGCCAAAATCATATACAAATTTTCCAACACAGCGGATACCGTTTCCGCACATTTCTCCTCTCGTGCCATCAGCATTCCACATTTCCATTTCAAAGTCTGCTTTTTCAGACGGATTAATAAAAATAACGCCGTCTGAGCCTACTCCAAAATGTCTTCTGCTGACTCTTCTGATAAACTCAGGTTTATCTTCCATTGCCATTTTTTCTGTTGCAGAATTAACATATATATAATCGTTTCCACATCCATGCATCTTTACAAATTTCATTTTTCTTCTCCTCTTAACGTATATTTCAAATATATTTTCATATCTGTAAGCATTTCCACATATTCTATAATAAATAATTTCCGGAGTATTTCTTATGGCTTCCAAAACAAAAATTATGGTATTTCATTTAAAAGAGCTCATTTATACCGGCATCTTCCTTGTTCTCGGCATCTGCTTCATCATCCTTTTACTTATCATGTTCGGACCCAAGAGCAAGGAAACCGCAGACAATCATAGCAAAAAAGACACCGAAAGTGCACAAACCGCAAAAAGCGAAACCCTGTATACTCCCGGTGTCTATAAAAGTACTATTTCCTTAGACGGTCATACGGTAGAGCTTACTATTACAACCGAAACAGACCGCATCGTTTCCATTACCATGGAACCGCTTGACGACCATCTTGCCACCATGTACCCGCTATTGCAACAGACCTTCGACTCTATCGCAACACAGATTTGTGAAGGCAAAGAAGTAACAGCATCTTCTGACAGCCGTTATACATCAAGCCTTTTACTTTCTGCCATCGAAAGTGCTTTAGAACACGCAAAATAACTGATTATTTTAAGCGTTCTGCTTCCTCTGCCCAGATTTGCATACAGGCATCACTTGGCATATTTAAATCCCCTCTTGGGGAAACACCTACACTGCCCACTTTTGGGCCATCCGGCAGACAGGAACGTTTAAACTGCTGTGTAAAAAATCTCCGATAGAAGGTTCTAAGCCACTTTAGTATTGTTTCATACGCATATTCCCCGCCAAATGCTTCTTTGGCAATACGATAGATTTTTTCCGGTGAAAAACCAAATCTCATCACATAGTATAAATAAAAATCATGCAATTCATATGGTCCCACCAAATCTTCTGTCTTCTGTGCAATCACCCCATTAGCAGGAGGCAGAAGTTCCGGTGATACCGGTGTATCCAGCACATCTAAAAGTACTGCCCTAAGCTCTTTACTTCCGCATATTTCTGCATAATAACGGACAAGATGGCGCATCATAGTTTTTGGCACACCGGCATTTACTCCGTACATAGACATATGATCGCCGTTATAGGTTGCCCATCCAAGCGCCAGTTCAGACATATCTCCTGTTCCGATGACAAGTCCGTTTACCTGATTGGCAATATCCATAATGACCTTTGTACGTTCGCGCGCCTGTGCATTTTCATACACTACATTATGATTTTCTACATCGTGTCCTATATCTTCAAAATGTTGCAATACCGATTTTTTGATATCAATTTCTTTTAATGTGGCACCCAATGTCTGTGCCAGCTTACATGCATTCTGATAAGTTCTGTCTGTGGTGCCAAAACACGGCATCGTTACTGCCACAATATCTTTTCTGTCTTTTCCAAGCAAATCAAAGCATTTGGCAATAATCAAAAGTGCCAATGTGGAATCCAGCCCACCGGAAACACCGATTACGGCACTCTGGCTTTTCGTATGTTCATATCTCTTTTTCAGACCGTACGCCTGAATATTTAAAATTTCTTCACAACGTTTTTTCAAAGCATCTTCATTTGTTGGAATAAACGGTGATTTTTCATATTTTCTATCAAGCTTTACGATTTCCGCATCAAGACCAAACGGAACCATGAGATATCCTAATCGCTCTTCTGCAAGGAAACTGTTCGTCCTCTGTCTTTCCATCGTAAGTCTCTGAATATCCAAATCGCTGCAAATCATTCCTGTTTCAAATGCATCGGACTGTTTTAAAGTCTGACCATTTTCCGCAATCAGATTTCCACCGGCAAATACATAATCCTGTGTAGACTCTCCTTCACCGGCATTTGCACATACATATCCGCATAAAAGCTTCGCACTGGCTATCTTTACCAGCAGGTCATGCATCTCACTTTTTCCTACAATTTCATAGTCTGCTGACGGATTCACTATGACAGTCGCACCTGCCTGTGCATGTTCTGTTGCCACAGACTGCGGTGCCCAAATATCACCTCCGATTTCGCAGCCTACCAATAAGTCAGGCATCGCCTCGCAGGCAAAAAGCTGTTTGCTTCCAAAAGGAATTTCTTCATCATCAAGCAAAAATTCTACCGTCTCTTCATTTCCCGATGTAAACCAACGGGTCTCTGTTACAGACGGATAACTTTTCGGAACCATTCCAAGTACCACACCATCCTGCAAAACAGCCACTACATCATACAATTTTTGCAGTCTTCTGACCGGAAGACCAACAAACACCAGTGCATCATGTCCTTCTGTATAAGCAGTAATCGTACGTAGTGCATCTAACGCCTTTTTCAGCAACGTTTCCTGAAAAAATAAATCCTGACAAGTATAACCTGTAATACAAAGCTCAGGAAATACAATCAGTTTTGCTTTCTTATCATATGCTGACTGCAAATTTTCACATATTATCTGTGCATTATACATCGGATCCGCAACTCTGATTTCCGGTGTAACCGCTGCTACCTTTAAAAAACCGTGTTTCACTTGTTTTCCACCATCCCTTTTAACTCTTCCACCGTAAATTCATAATTACGGTTACAGAAATGACAATTTACTTCTATTGTTTTTCCTTCATCAATCATCGACTGTAGTTCTTCTTTTCCTATACTGATGAGTGCTTTTTCCACTCTCTGCTTATCGCAGTTACAGAAAAATCTGCAGTCACATTCTTCTGTTACCTGTAAATCCAGTCCATCCAGTACTGTCTCCAAAATCTGTGTGGGTGTCATCCCTTCATCAAGCATTGTCGTTACCGGTTTGATTTTCATCAGATTTTCTTCCAGTTTGTCAATCACTTCTTCCTCCGCAAACGGCATAAGTTGTACAATAAATCCGCCTGCCTGTTTTACGGTATTATTCTTTTCCATCAATACACCAAGCCCTACGGAAGAAGGAGTCTGCTCAGATACCACAAAATAATACGTTAAATCCTCTGCGATTTCGCCTGTCTGTAAAACAGTTTGTCCTACATA
>SVFS01000015.1 GCA_015056725.1 Lachnospiraceae bacterium
TTCCAATATAATCATTTAATTTATGCAATTTTCCATCTTGGTCAAACAGCTCAAAATCTGGTGCCTTGGTTCCTACTTCTAACATACTTTACTCCTTTCTTAACGATGCGTAAAATTCAAAGTTTCCATCGCATCCATTCTATCACACACACTCTATTAATACCATGACATCATTTACCTAATTAAAATGAACAGAGGCGTGTCACGCCCCTGCTTGATAATTTCCAAAAACTAAAGTGGCAAGCAGTGCATCTGTAATACAAATGCCTCTTGTTGGGAGATTTCCCAAGCCCTTCCGAACAATTTTTGGCAAAACTGGTTACGCACATAAATGTGCTATTCAATGGCATCTCCAATTTTATTAAATCGATGTAACACTTTTCCATAAAGCTGAATCAGCTCATCGTACTTTGCTTTCATACTATTAACGTCTTCCAGATAAATGTTCCCCGTTGCATTTGCCTTTTTAGCATACTGATTCATATTATTACTGATGCTCCAAAGCAATCTACTTGCTTGTAGCAATTCCTCGCAATGCACATTAATGCAAATTCCATCAAGCACCATCTTTCTTAAAAAGCCACTTCTATTAAGTATTGAATAGAATCCAACAATTAAGCAACTTCAAACCACGCAAAAAGATCCTACTGAAACATAGTTCAGTAAGACCTTTTCTATTGGACTAACTTCAAAACCACTCGCTAATCTTAAACAACTGCGTTTAGCAAAGTGTTATCAAATTGTTATCAAACCATCTCACAAGATGTCTCAAATCCGCTTTTAAATGATTTACACTGCCAGCGGTCTCTTATAGATTCGCTACTCGAATCTATAAGCATCGTTCGAATAAAAGCCAGTGGCTTTTATTCAAACTCCTCGGCGGATAGTGTGAACTGGCTGTTTTTCTATGGTTTTTAATGATTTTATTATTCTTATTTTCCCAAAAATCCTCTCGTATTTATGTCACTCAAAATTTTTAGAGCCAAAATAGAGCCAAATATACTCTACTTACCCATGCAAAAAGCAATACATCTCATTTACACTTTGCTACTTTTTATAAATCCACCAATCTTCTTTTTAGCTGTTATTGTTATATCCTCCTGTTCAAGTAAATCTTCCAACATTTCAACTAATAATTTATTCTTCCTTTCTATATCGTATTGGCGTCCTATATTATCATTATCTTTTTTTATTTGTAGGTTTGCAATCATATTATCTACGTCAATATTTCCTAATAAATAATCTCCATAACAGATTAAATTCCTATCAGCTCGGCTACAGTACCCATCTTCAATTTTTTCTTTTACTTTTTCAAATAATTCTTTATACTCCTTTACATTTGATTCTTTTAATAACGTATATAAAAGCGATCCTGCATTATAATATTGAATACTAAAATCATTTTCTTTTTTAATAACTTCTAATGATTCTTTTAAACTGATTTCTGCAATAACATCTAAGGCCACTTTTTTGATATTTCTATTTTTCGATTTTACAAACCCTTTCAATGCTTCTATATCTTCAGTAGAATTGAAAATATACGCAATATTATATTCATCTCTTAAAATTTCTAATGTAAGCAATATAGAATACTCATCTAATCCTTTTAGTTTATCCCATATTTCCGTATTGCTCTCAACCAAATTCCCTGCACCAGTTAAAAGTGCAATCATTAAGTTAGCATTATCAGTATCATTTTCGCCAAACGAGTTAAATAAAACATCTTTAATATTATCCCTAAGTTTCGGACTTACCAAATATACTCCTTCTGACTGAAATCCATATTTGCACATACAATTCACAAAATCTCTTTTTTCCTTTTCATCCCCCTTTTTCCAAAGAGTATACCATTCTTCAAAAATACTATCATCACTTAATCGACTAGACAATTTACACATACACATAATAATTTTATTACTATGGTTAGTCGTTAGATTCTCTTGAATAAATTCCCACAAGCTTGCTGCTACATCAATATCCAATTGGACAGACAAAAAATAATCCCAAATACATTTCTCTAAATCACTATCCTTGCATTCTTTCAAAATTTTCAAAATTTTTTTCTGCTGTATTTTTAAACTTTTCGTTTTCCTTAAAACATTAATCGTGCTTTGAAGTATCTGTTCGTCCGTTCTATTCAGTAATTGAGTTAAACTTAACTTGATAACTGCATCATTAGGACAATATTTACAAATTTCTATTAAAGAAACCAATAGATCTATAGATATTTTTTCATCTTCTAATAATTTATTAATCAATTGAATAAAGGTATCTCTATAAAACAAAGTTCTCTCAGAATATCCAAAACTTTCAAGAAATTCAATAGTTTCATTTTCATTTTTTATATTCTCTATCTTTTCTATTACCTGCGCAGCACTTAACTTATATTCCGTAAATTCATTCTTATCATCTACTATTTCATTAATATCAAAACGCCTAATTAAAACTGGTATATTCTCATTATATTTTCTAGAACTAGACATATCAGCATATAATTTTCCTTTTAAAAACCCGGGTAATTCACATCTCCCAACAAGAATAGGAATTGCTATAACTTTCTTACCATCTATTTCCTTATTCATTGCAATATCTAATTCTTTTTTTACCCATTCTGAATGCACTGAATTTTCTGAAATTAGTGCTATAAGAAAATCCATATGATCCAAACCATCTCTTATTTTTTCAATTAAAGAATCGCCTAATCTTATTTCTGACTCATCAATCCATACTTTTATTCCATATTTATCTAATTCTTTAGCTATTTTCCTTGCCATAGGTTTATCCTTATAATTATGGCTTATAAATACATTTATCATTTGCTGATCCTCCTATTAAGCATTCCCTGCCTATGTTTCTCTTTCCATTTCTGTTGTTTCAGTTCAACTTGACGTTGTTTCTCTGTTTTCCATTGTCCGCAGTTCACAATCTTCCGTTCCGTTTCATCTGCTCTTGCTGTACTTTTGTTCCTATCCCGATATTCTATACCTCGTTTCCATACTTCATGCTATACCCATTTAGGATTTCGACCAACTTCTTTTACATCAGTTGCCACAGCCGAACTAAATCGTAGTTAATAGTAATTTTTTAAAATGATTCGTATATCTCATAGTCTTTTAATTCTGCACCAAATATTACTCTACACAGATAACTTTCTGTCTGATACGCATTCAAGCCCCTATCCAAAATGATTCTTTAAAAAACACTGTCAACTTTGTCCATAACTATGTTTCCTTATCTTTTTTAATTCACATGGTGCTAGCACCATGTTTATATGAGCAACAAGGAAACAATCATTTTCATTTCAACACTACAAATTCCAATTTTGTCTTTTTGATTATACCACCTTCTGTCCTCACATACCACTACAAAATACAAGGCATGACAACCGCCATGCCCTACATCTTACCGTTCTAACGCCCTCTCTATCTTCCATTTCTGCCCTTTCAAATCATTCTGTTTCTCATACAAACTATTCCTCTCTTTACAAAGCTCTTTCATACGCTCCAACTGCGCCCTTACTCCCTCCCGGCAATCCGGCTCTATCTTCTTGTATTCCCCGGTCAGATTGCGGATTATATTATTGTTCTCCTTAATCTGCTCCGACAGGCATACCCAGTCTATCAGGTTTTGCACTTCCCTATCCGTTTCATAAAGGTCTGTTTCTGCCACGATTTTAGCACACAGCCGCACCATGACTTTCTTTTCCATATCCGTCATTTTATCAATCCTATCCTTTCCTATCTGCTCATTTCAAAGGTACGTTTCGGGCGTTTATTCTTCCTTTCTGCCTGCTCCATTGCTTTTGATTGTTCCACTATCGACCGCACCTGTTCCCTGCCAAAATAATGCTCCAAACGTCCCAAATCAGACACTTTTTCCTGCAATTTGTCTATAGTATCACTCTGCGCCATAACCTTATCTGTCAGACGGCTAATCTGCTTCTGTTGTCCGTCAACCTTAACAATCAGCTTCTTGACCTGCTCTGCAAGCTGTACACATTTGATTGTCAGACTTTTTACCACTTCTTTCAGTTTTTCCACAAGCGGCACAGCATTTTTATCACGGTAAGCCTTAGCACTCATTAATGCCCCCGGTTCCGGCAACTGCCATTTCGCATCTTCATCATAGGCGTGTATGTTCCGTTCCATTATTTCCTTAGACTGAACCATTTTATTGATTTCCTGCTGCAACTTTTTCTGCTGGTTCTCTAATTTCTCATTTTCCGATAGCAGTTTTTCCTTATCCTCTGTCAGTATTTCTGTCTGCTCCTTCAGCCAATTACTTTCTGCGGAAAGCTCTGACACCTCCTGCCGAATTGTTTCGCCCTCTTTCCGTATCTGCTCCGTTTTCTCCTCTGCCTTAATCTGCTGATACAAAATGTTGTTTAATTCCACCTTGTTATCAGGGAGCGTCTGTTCCAGTTGTTCAACCTCTTTCTGTCGTTCCTGCTTTTCAAAATCAAGTACGGACAAATGTTTATTATGTGTTCCCAACTGTTTCCATTGCACATCATATCGCCCCATGACCCTTGAAAGCTCCTGCTTTTCCGATTCTATCCACTGATTCCATTCCGTTGCCCCTCTTGTACCGCCCTTAAAGCCCTGCTCTGCCAATGCTCCCTTTAGGGAAACTCTGATATCAAGTCCACGCTTACTGTTACGGATAAAGGGAACAAAGTCAATGTGAATGTGCGGTGTTTCCTCGTCCATGTGCAAATGAGCCGAAAATACATAGAGGTTCGGATTGCGTCTTTGAAAATCCTGCATAAAATCAATCAGTATTTCCTTTGCAAGCTCTCCCTCTTTGCTTTTTGCGTTCATATCGTCTTTATTTCCAATTTGCAGAATGACTTCATGGAACAGCTTCTCCTGCTTGCTCTGCCTTATTTTTTCGTAATAATTGTCAATCTTTCTATCACTTCGTTTCTGCTTCGCATTATACCTCTCTAATGCTTCATCAAATAATTCGTGATATACTTCCTTAATATCCGTATGGCAAAACTCTACATTATAAATGCTTCGTTCTGTATCAACATTCTTTGCATTAAAGGCTCTCGTATTGTGATTGACCGAGCCTTTCCCCATCATGCCACTGATTGTTCTCTCCAATAGGCACTCCTCCTTTTTTATCTGTCATATATTTTGTGCCGAGCAGGCAAAAGCGAGATTTCCTCGCTTAGGCTTTGTTACTTTCGTCGAAAGTAACGCAAAAGCACTTTTGACAGCCGTACCGTCCATCAAAAGCTGCTATTGCGCCCTGCCGGGAGCTATTGCGGCTGTTCCAGCCGCTCTGTTACCGCCGCCTTTTTGGCTTTCCAAAGCGTTTTCTTTTTGATACCTCGCTCCCTTGCCGCTTCTGTAATCTCATTGCAGGACATCTGCCCCTCTGCTAATATTTCCGCAAGAAATGTTTTAGCGTCCTTTGTCTTCTGTCCCCTGCTTTCGCCGGAAAGCAATTCTTCCACCGTAATGTCATAAACGCCTTCCCACGTAAAACCGTTGTCTTTATCCATGCGAAACGCTATGGAAGATCCCTCCGGTGCAAGACTGCTCTTGTCATGTGCTATCACTCGCAGGGTGGTATCATCTTTTATTCTGCCGACTACAAGCACGCTTCGTGCCGTAGCCTGAAAATCTATTGAACCCAGTCCCCGGTAAGTAGACTTACTGCCGCTTGCTTTATTCATGTGACCGATAAGAATAATCGCACATCCATACTCCTCTGCAATGTTTCCCAACTGCTTTAATACCGGTCTAATTTCATTTGCCCGGTGCATATCCACATCTGCCCCTAAATAGGCTTGTATCGGGTCTAAAACAACCATTTTCGCCCCGGTTTCCTTAATCGCCCGGACAAGTCTTTCATCTGTCATGCTAAGGCAGTCAACGCTTTCATCAATAACCAATACCCGGTTACAATCTGCTCCGGCTTCTAATAGTCTCGGTTTTATAGTATCTTCCAAGCTGTCCTCTGCATTTTGGTAAATCACATTGACCGGCTCTCTGCCCTCTGCTGTTTCCTCACAAGGGAGTGCTTCTCCTTTTGTGAGGAGTGCCGCAAGGTGCAAAATAAAAGTGGTCTTTCCCTCTCCCGGATCGCCCTGCACTATCGTCAGCTTTCCATAGGGAATATAGGGATACCACAGCCAGTTTACCTCTCTTGCTTCTACCTCTTCCATGTTGATTAAACGATAATTCTTTTCTCTTTTTTCTTCCATTTGTGTCCTCCACTGAAATAATCTGATTGAGTTTCAGCAGAGCCTTTGCTATACTATATTTGCGAGATATAGTTACATAGGCTCTGCCTTTGTACTAAAATGTCCTTGTCAGTCGGCAGGGGCATTTTTCTGTTCATTTTCCCACAGATACTTTGCACCATCTAACATCCAAAGAATTGCTTTTAACATATCCAAGCAGTCATTCCGCATATCTTCCAGTCCCTCCGGCGTTAATGTGACCTCAGCATTTTCAAACTGCTCTGTCACTTCCCGGATATTAGTCTGCATGACCTTTAATTCCTCTACCAACTGATAGACCAGCTCTTTTCTTCCAACCACGCAAACCGGTTATAAATGCAGGAGCGGACAAAATAATCTTTCTTTTTCAGTCCACTTGCCAAAATCTTTGCTTCAATTTCTTCCCTTTCTCTAGGTGATATATGAAAACTGATTGTTGGATATTTATGTTCTCCGCTCATTTACATTTCCTCCCTGCTGTTTTCCATTTCAAGCCTATCCGCAAGTTCTCCCTGCTTATTCGGATATAAATGTGAATAGGTGTTTAAAGTTGTTTCAATCTTTTCATGTCCTAACCGCTCCGCAATCGCCAATGGCGTAAATCCCATTTCCACGAGCAAAGAAGCGTGTGAATGCCGCAAATCGTGAAGCCTTATTCTTTTTATCCCGGACGCCTTAATGCCCCGGATAATCTCATGTTCCATATAAGATTTTGTAAAACGGAACATTCTTTCCTCTGCCATAATTCCATATAAATGCAAAACATACTCCTGCAATTCTTCTGCAAGAAATGGCGGTATTGTGATTATCCTCTTGCTTTTTGGTGTCTTAGGCGGTGTAATAATATCCCTGCCACCGATACGCTGATAGGACTTGTTGACTGAAATAGTACGCTTTTCAAAATCAATATCATTATAAGTTAATGCCAAAAGCTCCCCTATCCTCATGCCCGTCCAGTATAAAATCAGAAATGCTATTTTGGTTTCCGGCTTGTCCTCCACCGTAGCAAGAAACTGTTTAAATTCCTGCTTTGTCCAAAATTCCCTTTCTCCTGCACTGCTCTTTCCAATGCTCCCTGCCTTGCGGCATGGATTGTCTTTTAAGTCATAATATCGCACCGCATAATTGAAAATTGCCGATAGCTGATTGTTGACCGTTTTCAGATATGTTTCCGAATAGCCTTTCTTCATTAGCATATTCTGCCATGCACGAATATCGGAAGCCTTAATATCACACATACGTTTTTTCTTGAAATAAGGAATAATCTTCAAATCAATGATAAACTTCTTTGTTCTCATGGTATTTTCACGCAGTCGGTGTTCCATATCCTCATAGTAGATTTCAACGAAATTTTCAAAATTGATGTCTAAATTTTTCTGCTGTTGCAGGAAATCACGCTCCCACTGTTCGGCTTCTGCCTTTGTCTTGAAACCCCTCTTATTCTTTTTATGGCTTACTCCCTGCCAGTCCTTATAGTAGAACTGGCAACGCCACATCTTTCCATCTCTTGTTGCTGACACAAAACCACCTCCCTATACAGCCACCGTCAATCCGTAAAACTTTTCCTCAAAATACTTCGTAGGAACTTTGCCGCTGATTGTCCGATAGCCCTTTGCTTTCAATTCCTCATTCAACCCCCGGATAATCTTGTAAGCGTATCCGGTTGATACTCCGAGCATTTCTGCCGCTTCCTCTGCTGTAACATACATTTTCTTCGTATTCTCCATATTCTTCTTTCCTTTCTCTTGTTATTTTCAAGTATACTTTTGTGACCTGTTTGCTGTATTTTACAGTACACATTTGTGTCTGTCAAGTAATTATTTTAAATTTTTATACACAAATGTGTTCCATTGTGATAGAATTGAACTAACAAGAGATTATGGAGGTAGCGGCATGACAATCGGAGAGAAAATAAAATACTTTAGAAATATGCGTGGTATATCACAAGAAATGTTAGGACAGCTATCCGGCATTAACCCTGCCACCATAAAAAAATATGAATACAGCATACGCAATCCCAAACCCGACCAGTTACTAAAGATTGCGAATGCTTTAGGTATCAGTATCAATATTTTCATGGATTTTGATATAGAAACGGTATCAGATGTGCTATCCCTGCTTTTCAAAATGGACGAGCAGGTAGGCATGAATTTTGAAGCGGAAAAGGATGAAAATGGCAACTATATTCCTGCCACCTTAAAGATTTCCTTTACCCACCCGGCAGTCAATAAGAAACTATGCACCTATCTGAAAGCAAAGCAGTTGCAGGAAAATATTGAGAACAACAAGTACAATTTCAATGAAGAACAGCAGAACGAAGCCTATCAGGCACTTGAAAGTGATATGGAAGAAATCAAAAATCATCTGCTTGATGATAATATGATTGTGAAAAAGGGAAGTAATAGAATATCTGTCAAGGTATTTCCGCAATAAATTGAAAAATATCAAAAAACGATTGACTCTCACGTTGCGTGATACTGTATTCTATTTTCACGGAAGCAGAATAGATATTAGCCGGCAACTTCTATCTTGCTTCTCCATAAATTAAAGGAGCTGGTAAGAATGAGAACTATAAGCCAAGTTGCAGAGCTGACAGGTATCAGCATACGCACCCTGCAATACTATGATGAAATCGGACTATTAAAACCAAGCGAATTAACACAGTCCGGTTATCGTTTATACAATGATGAAGCATTGCAGAAGCTTCAACAAATTCTCTTTTTCAAGGAATTAGGTTTCAAATTAAAAGATATTAACGAAATTCTGCAAAAACCCGATTTTGACAGAATTGCAGTTTTCAGGAAACAAAAAGAACTGCTTCTTTTAAAACGTAATCGGACAGACCGACTGATACAGCTCCTTAGTCGCTTAGAGAAAGGAGAACAATGTATGAGTTTTAAAGAATTTGACCTGTCGGATTATATTAACGCATTAGAGGATTTTAAAAGTAATAGTACAGATGAAGTCATCAAACACTGGGGCAGTGTTGAAAATTTTGATATGTTCGTTCAGAAAATCAAAGATGATGAAGCCGAGGTAGCCAAACTTGCCATTCAGCAATTCGGCAGTATAGAAAAATATACCGAAGCCATGAAATATAATCTGGAGCATTTTTCAGAAATCATGGAAAAGCAATTAACGGAAGAATTCAAAAAGATTGGGCAACAATCAGATTTGCTATATGCTAAATTGACCGCCGATTTGTCAAAAGATATTGCTTCTTCGGAAATACAGTCTATCGTTCAGTCCATAGACCTGCTATTCCAAGAATACGCTGGCAACGCATCCCCCTGCAAGCCTCATCTAAACACAATCATCGACTCATATTCAAGTAACTATGTAAAAGGCATAACAGATACAAAATATGGAAAAGGTTCTTCTGATTATATTATAAAAGCCTTTCGTTATTACTCCGAGAATAACACTCCAAAAAACAAATAGAGCCATTTTAGAGCCAAACGGTATAAACCAACGCCGGAAATGCCCATTTTATCAGCATTTCCGGCGTTTCGTCCGTTACTCGAACTCAATCGTCGCAACCGGCTTCTTTGTTATTTCATACACAACTCTGTTGATACTTGGAACTTCTGCTGTGATTCTGTCAGCGATCTTTTCAAGAATATCATAATCGATTCTTTCAATGGTTGCTGTCATCGCGTCGATTGTATTTACGGCACGGATAACGCACATGTAACCCATGCTTCTTTCATGGTTTCTAACACCTACTGCTTTAAAATCAGGTACTACTGTAAAATACTGCCATACTTTCTTGTCGAGACCTGCTTTTGCGAATTCTTCACGAAGGATTGCATCAGATTCTCTGAGTGCTTCCAGCCTGTCTCTTGTGATGGCACCGAGGCAACGTACACCAAGTCCCGGGCCTGGGAATGGCTGACGGTATACCATCTCTGCCGGAAGTCCAAGCTCGATACCGCAAGCACGTACTTCGTCTTTGAAAAGCTGTAAAAGTGGTTCAACCAGTTCGAACTGAAGATCTTCTGGAAGTCCGCCAACGTTGTGGTGAGATTTAACAACCTTTGCTGTCTTAGTTCCGCTTTCGATGATATCAGGATAAATGGTACCCTGTCCAAGGAAATCGATACCTTCTAATTTTCTAGCTTCTTCTTCGAATACACGAATGAATTCAGCACCAATAATTTTTCTCTTCTGTTCAGGATCTGCTACGTTTTCCAGTTTACCAAGGAAACGATCTGTCGCATCCACATAAACAAGATTTGCATTTAACTGGTTGCGGAATACTTCTACTACGCTTTCGGATTCATTCTTTCTCATAAGGCCATGATTTACATGCACACATACAAGCTGTTTGCCGATAGCCTTGATGAGAAGAGCTGCTACTACAGAGGAGTCTACGCCACCGGAAAGTGCAAGAAGCACTTTCTTGTCGCCTACCTGACGGCGAATAAGCTCTACCTGGTCTTCTACGAAGTTTTTCATATTCCAGTTTGCTTCTGCCTTACATACATCAAACAGAAATGCTTTCATTGTCGCGTCATCTGGCAAAGAATCATACTTTGTTTCACATTTGGATGTAGGATGGTCAATAGAAATTACCGGGAAACCGCAGTCATAAATTTCAGGCATAACATCTACTGCCACACCGTCAACTACACGATTTTCACCACCATTAAGAATAACACCTTTTACATTGTTGAGTGCTTTCAGCTCGTCCACTGTGATGTCATGCGGATGAATCTCACTATATACACCCATGTCACGAATCTGTCTTGCAACTACTGTGTTTTCTGTACTACCAAGGTCCAGAATAACGATCATGTCCTGTTTCATATATTCTCCTCTTTTCCTGCCGAATGATATCGCCATAAATTTTTTCTAGTACATTATATTCCAACTTTTTCTATGTGAAAAGAAAAATTTTCATTTATCGGAAATTTTTTCTCGAATTCTTTCAGCGCAAGCGCTTTGGCTTCTCGCCCATCTCTTCTGTCAGGGAAATCCCGCGTTTATCAGCCGCCACTTTTACACAGTCAGGGCAGTATCTGCCATAACGGATACTACACCCGCATTTCTCGCACTTTAAATAAAATTTGCTTCCTTCCGGTATTTCCACTCTTCCTTTTCGCAGATAATAGTTAATCGTATCTCTGTCCACACCGGTTGCTTTTGCAATGGTAATTGCCGGTGTTGGTCCGTTTTCATCCAAAAAAGCTTTGATTTTGCCGAAATCGTCCAATACTTCCCTTTGACAAGTATCACACATATATCTCCCTGCACCTTTGTATGTCAGCTTTCTTTTACACTCCGGACAAACTTCCGGCTTCTTATCCATAAATAGTTTTTCCAAATCATTTTTTTGCATTCGTTTATCCATCTTCTTTATGATTCTGTAAGATATTTTTTCAAAAGCGCTTCCAGTTCACCTGCTTCAACCGGTTTTGCAAGGTAATCCGTAAAACCTTCTTCTATATATTGTTCACGCATACCCGCAATGGCATTCGCAGTAAGTACAATTACTTTTGTATCGTGATTGATATTGTCTCCATCTTCTCGAAGCAGATGTAACGTCTGTATACCATCCGGCTCCGGCATCATATGATCCATTAAAATCAAATCATACTTCGTCTTTTTCGTCATCTGCAAGCACTCTGTTCCGCTAACTGCCAAATCCACCTGCATCTGAGTACGCTTCAGAAGACCTTTAATAACCAACAAGTTGGTATAAGTATCATCTACCGCCAAAATTTTTGCATCCGGCATACATAATGCGTCCTCTTCCGGTATTGCCTTTTCCTTTTGATACTCCGCACTCTTTTTCAGTTTTCCAATTGGTGTCTCGTTAACAACTTCCTGCGGGATACGAACAGTAAAGCAGCTTCCGACACCATATTCACTGTCCACTTCAATGATTCCGCCCATAATCGTTACAAGCTGCTTTGTAATATTAAGCCCTAGACCCGAGCCTTGAATATAACGGTTTTTGGACAATTCCAATCTTTGGAAGCTTTCAAAAAGCTTCTCCTTTTCTTCCGGCTTAATTCCCATGCCTGTATCGGTTATTTTGAATTCAAGGGCAAATCCTTTGTCATCACGAATCGCCTTTGCCGCAAATGTAATACTTCCTTCCTGTGTATACTTCACCGCGTTGGATAATAGGTTATTCGCAATCTGTTTGATTCTGATTTCATCACCTTTTAATACAGAAGGCAATGTTTCATCGATATCAGTTTTTACTTCCAGATATTTTTGTTCCGCACGAATCCGTGCACCTATAATCACATCATTTAGCAGGCTGGATATTTGATAGTCTGCTTCAACGATTTCAAGTTTACCGGCTTCTATCTTAGAAAAATCTAATATGTCATTGATAATTCCAAGAAGCATGTTACTTGCATTTTTAATATTGTAAGCATACTCTTCTACCGCTTCGTTTTCGTTCTCTCTTAAAATCATTTCATTCATACCGATTACCGTATTAATCGGAGTACGAATTTCATGTGACATATTGGCCAGGAATTTGGCTTTCATCTCTCCATCCGAAATCGCTCTCTGCTTTTCTCTTTCAGCATTAAACATTTCCCGTATGTATTTAAGGGCCGCAAAAAACAGCAGTGCTACAAGTCCGACACAAAGTAAAATACCATTAAACTGCGTATCTACTACATACACAAGCCCAACTTCCATAAGGCCACATGCCATTACAACCGCAAATCCAATTGCAACTTCCTTGTAATCCCGCACATCCCCTTTACACACATCTACGATAATCGTACTTGTCATAAGCATAATTAATATAACAATAATAATGTGGGAGGAAATCATAATTTCAAAGAAATCTCTGATTTCCAATATCTGAATCGTAACAGATACTACAAAATTCACGATAGTCGCTATTCCCAGCGCAAAATACGCTTTTTCATATCGTTGCTTCTGGATACAATTTATATATGACAAAAACGGATATGGTAACAGCGCTATCAGCAAAAATCCCATAAGCATTGCTACCGTACTATTGGGAAGCAGGAACTGCCTTATCTTCGATTCCACAATCATCCACATGGAGCAAATCATAATCGCCAGTCCTAAATGTGCCACTTCAACATCGCGCTTGTAAGCAATCTTCACAAAGAAGCACGCACATACTACGATTATCGATATAATCAGCATAAGTGCCGCCATAATGATAGATGGTATATATAATCCGTAAAAATGTCTTATGATATCCGACTTTTCTCCCACATAGGCATGACTTGCATATCCCGAATAATGAGAGTCTGTCATAATTTCCACACGAAGCGTTTTTCCTGCATCCTCTTCATATACATCAAACATGACATAGCTTATTGTACTTGTCTTTCCCACAGGCTGGGTTTCTAATGTGGAATATTCCGTACGTACTTCATCGTCCACATAAACCTTCATTTCCTGCTGCATACTTCGAAGGCAGAATGTCTGTTTCTCCTGATTTTGCGGAAGCACTGTTTCTAATATCAGCCAGTCCTTTTGAGGTGTGTCAAACTGTCCCGGAATCTCCACTTTTTCACGCGTCCCATCGGAAAGCACACGTTCCCACTTTCCCTGATACTCTCCAAAAGAATTCCCTTCCCAGAAGTTTTCCTGTGGTAATGCTACTTCTCCAACGAAATAAAAAATAAATGACGCTACCAGCAAAAAATTCAATATTGTTTGCACGATTTTCATCTTATGTTTTGCCATACGTATATCCTCATTATTGCAGTTAAAACATACTATGTCTCAACCTTATTTTATTGTAAAACGCTTAAATATACAAGAAAAAGCAGTCCCCGGGATTGCTTTTTCACGCATTTCCCTTGGACTGCCTGCAAATTCAAGCACATACTTCAATTTTTCATGACAGGATGTGAAATCCCCATATATTTTTCTCTCGTCGCCTGCCCTCCGCGAATATGTCTCTCCGACTTATTTACATCAAGTACCGAACGTACCTCTTTTGCAAGTGCAGGGCTGATGTACACCAGCCTCGCGGTCACGTCTTTATGTATGGTTGGTACAATTTGGAACGGTTTTTGTTGGGGATGTTTTCTTGCTTACTTTAGCTTGTTCTTCTTGATGGTTGCCTTCGGTTTCCGCTGTGCCATCTGCACTCTCTGTTCCTTCAATAAGCACAGTTTCGTCTAATCCTAAGTCACCGATAAGGCGTAAGTAAATATCTACGTTACCATCCTTGTCCACTTCGATTTTATTAATGAGACGCTTGAGCTGGGTGTTTGTCATTTCATGAACATCTGTGATATCTTCCATCTCTTTGAATGTGCTATTAAGAATCGCTTCGAGCTGTTCTCCCTTTGTCAGATTGTAAGACACCATCTTCAGTTCATTTTCCAATCGATCAATCTCTTTTCTCATGCCACCGATTTTCTCATTTAATTCCTCTCTGGAAATCAAATCATCGGTGTACATATCCATATATTTCTCACGAGCCTTACGAAGTCTGTTTAACTCTGCAGTTAATTCCTTTTCATATTCCACGTTTTCATCTTTTGCTTTGTATACACGTTGGAACTCTTTGATCACATGGTCGATTACTTTTTTCTTCTTACTAAGCACATCCTGGAAGTACTCCTGCAATACCTGAATCAATTCTTCTTCATCCACTGTAATTGCATTCGGACAACTGTCAGCACCTCGTCCATTGTGACCGGAGCACACCCAACGTACATAAGTATTCTTATACTGGCGAACAGTTCTGCGGAAAGACCAACCGCAATCCTTACATTTAATCAATGTTGAGAATAAATGCTTGTTGCTCTGACGTTCATGAGTCATCTTAAAAGAATCGTGACGACCTTTCAAAATCTCTTGTGCTTTGTCAAAGATTTCGTCCTCAATGATACGAAGTTCCGGACGAAGTGTTACCAACCATTCTGATTCATCTTTTTCTTTTCTCTGCCCGGTAAGAAAATCTGCAACTTCCTCTTTGCCATTGATAATCTTTCCAGTGTATATTTCATTGGTCAGAATACGACATACGGAATTCTGACTCCAGTTATTGCCTCTCTTGGTTTTCACACCACGTTCATTGAGCATGTTGGCAATCTTCGCACCCCCAAATCCTTCTTCTGTATACCACTTGTACATCTGGCGGATAACCTTTGCTTCCTCTTCATTGATGGATAGATTAAAATAGTCACCAATGGTTTTATCGTATCCATAAACAATGTTTGGAACTCGACCTTTTTCTGCATTCATCTTCTTACCGAATTTGATACGCTTGGAAGTGTTCGCACTTTCTTCCTGCGCCAATGCACCAAAAATGGTCAAAACAAATTCCGAATTCCCCATGCTAGTCATGTTGGCAGTAAGGAACTGTGTTTCGATACCAAGTGATTTTAACTTACGGACACTCTGTAATAAATCCACTGTATTTCTGGCAAAACGTGAAATATCCTTTACCACAACCATGTCGAATAAGCCTTTCTCAGCGTCTGCAAGCATACGCTGGAATTCTTTACGGTTCTTGATTTTGGTTCCGGAAATACCTTCGTCTGCATATAATTTAATAAGGTTGTCCCCTGTACGTTTAGTATATTCTAAGAAAAACTCTTTCTGAGTCTCTAAACTGTTGAGCTGGTCTTCTTTATCTGTGGAAACTCGGCAATATGCTGCTATATTCATGTTTATCAACCTTTCTGTTAGAGTTGTTGCGTTCTGTTACGACTATTATAACCCATTTTGCCAAAATGTAAATATACCTAAGTACATTTCAAAAAAGAGCCTTATTTCACGGATTGTTCCGCAAAATAAGACTCTCTCAATAACTTCTTACTAATTAGGATTTTGATTCTCCCATACACTTACATCGCCAAAAATATTATCAAACATCTCTTTTTTACTTTGATAATCCCCAGTATATAGAATTCGCAAATTTATGCGAGCTCTAGTTGCTGCAACATAAAGCAAATTACGAGCTTTTCTATACTTTTCTGCTTCATCATCAAGCAATTCGCGATTGTATCCAATAAAATAATTATCAAAATACGTTCTGCTTTGTCCAAACGAATCACCAAAAATCATTATGACGTTATCATATTCCAATCCTTTTGTTCCATGAAAAGTGTGATAAATAATATCATCGTCATAATCCCTATTGATGTATCGATACCAACGCCATATTATTTCTCCCTTCATATTTAACAGGGTTTCCATTTTCTCTTCTGTATCGTCAATATTTTGAAAAAGCACTTGCTTTACAATAGTTATAAAAGTATCTAAAGAAAAATTTTCAATTCCCGTTATTCCATCTATTGCCGCATCTACTATTTCTTTCTCCTTTTTTTCTAATAGTACTCGACTCACTTCGTTTTTAAATTTCTCAAGTTCCACTATTAATTCCTTTAAAGTCGTTGCTTTCATTTCCTTTAAAGCACTTACAATTTTAGCAACGCTTTCGATATCTAAAGAAATAAGCAAGTCTTTACTAATAACATCCAAAAGAGGTGTATCTTCTACTTGTGACTGCAAATAGAACTCGGCCATATTATAAATATACCGTTCTATCTCTCCTAATTTGTTAACATCATTACTTAATAGTTCTGTTGCTACAATGTCATAATTCGTTTTATAAAACGGTGTTGTACTGAACCAATCATAAAGTTCTGCCAATCCTGCATGTCCGGCCACAATTTTATTAATCAGTAAAAAGCAATGCACCGTTTTATCATCTAAAGATGCCTCTTTCATTTCCATGCTATTCGCACATATAAAATCTTCTATATCCTCTTCCTTACCGTAGAAAACTTTCACGCTTCCCCCCGATGCATCTTGATACACCGATCGTTGTTCGATATCATCATTCCTTATCTTGTTTGCTAACGTTATTATTTCATCACACGAACGGCGATTATATATCTTATTGATATGCTGATATTCTCTACAATAATCTTCTATCCTCATACCAATTCCAGCATCATAAATATTCTGAACAGAATCTCCAAAATATCCCACAAATACCGGATGTTTTATCTCCTTTGAGTAATTCATAATTTCCGCAAGAATACTTACAACCAACTCACTAGTATCTTGATATTCATCAATAAAGAAGTACGGATATTTATCTGCAATAAATCTTTTTAGTTCATCATATTTACATATAATTCGCTTTGAATATACGAGGAGTGTATCGTGACTTATTTTCATATAATGCAAATAATCCTTATTACTTCTTGCATCATACTTTACCTCTGTATAGCCTTTTTCTGCATTCTCTATTGCATAAATACACTGCTGATATTTACCCACTCTGATTATTTTTGAACAAGTTTTACTAAATTCCTTTACATTACCAATTTTCGCATTGAAGGTAGGAAAAATAATGCCAAACTGGTTTCTAAATTCATTTGCACCAAGATTATATATTGCAAAAAATTCTTTCTGCTTTTCAACTAACAGATTAGACATTTCCGCTTTCTGTTCTTCCATCAAACCTGAATATACTACATTTTCTTCAATCTCACATTGTAATTTCGCAATTTGTTCTTTAAGATATTCAAGATGAATCATAACGAGTTCTTCTTGATACTCCTTGATAATTTCCCACAAACGTTCATGAATTGTAGAAACTAATACCAACTCCGTATTTCCAAGACGATTTTTAATTTCATTTGCAGCAACATTTGTATAGGTAATACATATCGCTTTTTGATTATGATATTTTAATTCCTTTTCCTTCTCACAGCAAACATGTTTTAAGCATTCAATAAGCGCATATGTCTTTCCTGCTCCCGCACCTGCATTAAAGATTAAACTTTGTTTACCATCTATGCAAAATAGCAATTCTTCTATTATCGAATTTTCTTCCGCTTGACGCTTTGGGTCTACTATACTTAACATCCTTGCCCTCCTCAAATTGCTTTCTTTATATACTCCAATGCATCTTGCAAATACTTCGGTAACACTGGAGCATCTCCATCCTCCACAAGCAACTTGTATAAGATAGAACTCGAGAATTCACTTTTTGAATCTGACAATTTTCTCTGCCACTTATACGCCATACTACTATTATTATCATAGTTAACCGGATCCCCAACAATTTCTGTATAAATCCTTGGTTTGATTTCTTTAAGCACATCATTAACCATTATATTTTTCTTATTTGTAGCAATAAAAGCTTCTTCAAAACTTGTTCTATACAAAGAATCAACGCAATCTTGAAAAAATACTGCAATATTTTCGCATGTAATTGGCCATGTAATTTTTTCTATGTCCTTTGTTCCAAAGAAATGCTCTATCGTTTTATTCGTTGTTTTTCGGTCTACTAATGAATTGATAGAAATATACCCTTTTTTCTCTACATCGCTTCGTTCAATATCCAAGTCCGTAATAATAGCTGCCGGAACCCCCAATGTCTTGAGCATATTCTCATAAACAAATGCATGTGCACCATCTATTTTTACAATGGTTATATACCTATGATTCAATTTCGACTCTGCAGCTATATAGTATGGTAGAATAGCATTTTCCGTTATACCTTCAACAAAAATAACTGCATCTGAAAATAATGCATCTGATACGCCAAATTTAATATGCTTTTTGATAAACTTAAACTGCTCTTCTGCATCGTTACCGGTTGGTGTCACTGCTTTATCATTAAGCAAAATTGATACCGATTTCCCCTCTCTTTCTGTAATATAATTGATATTGTTAAAAGTACCACCTGTTTGGATTTTGCTGTTAACAATATGTGATGAATGTGTTGTTATTATCAGCTGACTATTTACATGCTTATCTTTCGCTTCAAGCAATATATTCACTGCATCATTTATGTATTGGATGAACAATTCCTGCATCTGAGGATGCATATGCGTTTCTGGTTCCTCTATACTGATAAGGTTAACCTTGCTATTGAAAGAACTTTCTGGATACTTTTCAATATAATCTATCAACTGTGCAATAATCATCATTAAGTTACTATACCCTAAGCCAAACTGGTTTTCCGGAATATTTTTATCACCCTCAACATATTCATAGCGAATAAGATTTTCCATCAATTTTCTAAATGTAATATCCGCGCATAAATTTACTTGCACGGAATTCCCTGATATAATTTTTCCCAAGGATGTGTTAATATCTTTTGTGTGTGTTGCGTCTATATTCTGTGTAAGTTTTTCGTTAATTGAGTCAAGATCGCTCTCTATTTGTTCTTTGTCAGCTGAAAATGTATTTTCATAACGATATTTCACAATACGATTAAACGCAGCCGACAGAGCATTTCCAGATTCAATATTAGTAACCAAAATAGGAACAAACTCTACTAATTGATTCAGTTTAAACTTTTCTACTTTTTTCCCTCTTGCATTATAATAATTTAACTTAAACAACGAAATTTTATCTTCAATTATGTTACTTAATTCATATAACGGGTTAAAATTTTTCTTTTCCTTCCGAAATGCTGTTTTTACAGCATTAATGAATGCTTCTTCCTCTGTCAATTCAAATTTAATAGAAATTACAACCTGTGTAGTCTCCACTCCACCAATTGTTAAAAAAGGAATTATATTTGTAACATAATCATCTTTTCCCTTATCAAGGCCAATCACCACCTCAAATTCAATTGATGGTAAAGTACTAAAATCTCCCAGTTGATATTTCTGTGCAATTTCTTTGAGATAATCAATATTAAAATCCTTTAACCCAAATTTATCATTACGATTTACCAACTTATCTAAAGCCTGAATTATTGTCGTTTTTCCTGCATTATTTTTCCCAACGACTAATGTAACCGTAGATGCAACATTAACATCTTCAGATACATCCTGCTTTCGCTTTTCATAAGATTCCGCATCTGCCAACTCAATTACGTTTTCAGTTGTTCTAAACTTACGAAAATTGTGTAACTTTATTGCTTTAAAATACATTCATCATTCTCCTTTGTCTATTGATGCTTCTCAATTAATTTACCTTACATCGTATCTCTCCCACCAACCTATGCACCGTAGTAC
The DNA here is from genome assembly GCA_015056725.1 of Lachnospiraceae bacterium. GTDB lineage: Bacteria > Bacillota > Clostridia > Lachnospirales > Lachnospiraceae > 1XD8-76. Next base: position 20,194 of record SVFS01000015.1, read on the forward strand.
CTGGACACATCTCCAATGGTTTCGTTTTGCCTTCTCTTTCGCACTGCTCCAACTTCTGTTGCGCTATCTGTATTGCCTTTTCTTCGTCACCTGCCATGCAAAGTTTTCCATACATCTTTTCATCTGCTTTAGAATACTTTTGTCCGGTTTTACTCTCGTATACTCTTCCAAACTCTGAACAACAAGCCCAAGAATCTTGAATGGCTGGCATAGCACCAAAGTAAGCATACATCCAAATTTCAAAGCATGGATTAGACCAGCCTACTTCTATGTCTTTACGCTCTGCTTCAGCGATAATATCATCAAATCCTTGCACCTGATCTCTATCAAACACAATCCATGGAATACGGAACTGTGCTTCATATGCCGTAAGCTCCTGACATTTATCAATCATAGCTCGAGTCTTTGTTTCGACAACCTTAATCACAAGTTTGTTTCTAACCGCTTCTGGCAATGCCTGATGAAGTCCATTAAAGAAACAACGCTCTGTAGCTTCTGTATCTGTGACAATTAAATAGTACCCTAATTCTGGAACCTTAAATTGTTTCTTCTGCTCTCGTGGTTTTCTATTACCTGTTCTATCTTTTTTCGCCATGCTTAGTCCTCCTTTTTCTGAGGTGATAAGCCAGTTCCTTCAGTCACTTGAACAAGTGCATCCTTAAAAATATCTAATGCCTTAAGCATCGGAATTGCTCCATACTTTCCAACCATATAATTCTTCTCATAACTTTCATCCTTACGAATACGAACCCCATCTTCATCCACAAAATCTGCCAATGAGTACAGTGAAGAAACGCCTCTTTCATCCTTTTCCACAAACCAAATTTCATCACGACGTAACAACTGATTTGACAACTGCCATGTATCATGTGTTGTAAAAATAAGCTGTGCATGATTCTTGTTAATTTCCGGATTCAAGAATGTAAGCAAGAAGTTTCTTACAAGTAAAGGATGCAAACGTGCATTTAATTCATCAATGAAGAATACACTTCCCTTTTCCAATACTTCTTGCAATTCTGGATATAAAGCAAACATCTTCAATGTTCCTGCCGACTCTAAACTCAAAGGAATCTCTGCCATTTCATCCGAATCAATCTTCTTATGAAGAGCGTTGATTTTAAAACTTTCATCCTTGGAGTCTCCATCACCCGGAACCTTTTCTACTCTAAAATCTCTGATATGCTCATCAAAAGATGCAAAATATTCCACAACCTTCTGTTGAACATTCTTATCCTCTACAAATCCCTTTGGTAATCTACGAGACAAGAAGAAGTTTGTAACAGGATCTCCAAAATCAGCAAACTCATTTGCCAAGAACCAATCTCTAATGTCCTTGCACTTTCCAACCTTCAACTTCGCACCCAAAGAAATAATAAGAACTTGCTTTTCCAATGCAACCTGAATATTATCTCTACTACTCTTAGGGAATCCTGACAAATCCAACTCTTCATCAGATGTTCCACGATAAAATACAGTGTTATACTTTCGAGCCGTCTTTGCTTTCACATTTAACCACTCTTCAGTTACACCTTCCTTATTGATACAGAAACCATAATTATATGTCTTTTCAGCCTTATCTCCCGGCAATGTAAAATACACTTCAAAACTTGATTCCGCATCAGCAGATGTAGAATCAAAGAGGAATGGTGTCGGTCTGAACTGTTCAAACTTTTCCTCTTCACCACCATATCTGAACGATTCAGCAACATAGTCTGACATATACTCAAAAGCATTATATATATTAGACTTTCCGCTTGCATTTGCACCATAAATGGCAGCAACCGGCAATATCTTCTCACTACCAATAGTTACAACTCTGTCCGAAAACTCTGTCATCTTAGCAGCAGACAAATCCAAAGTAGCCTCTTCTCTAAATGATTTGAAATTTTTGAAATTGAATTGTATTAACATAATTGCTACCTCACCTTCTTTTCTACTTTCTATTATATACAGTTTTTAATAAAAATCAACATTTAAATGTGACTTTTTCTCATTTTACCGTATTTTATCTTCAAAATCCATAAAGAATAGAAAAAGCAAGGCATTTCTACCTTGCTCTTCATTTGATTTCTATCACTTTTTCTTCTTTTACACAAATAGCGTAAAATTTGTCCTATCCAGATGCCATGTAATGTTAGCATGGAATCTCTGCGTATGCTTATCTCCACGAATTGTTTCGTACTCAAATATAATATCTGTTTTATAACTTTGGTCTGGATTATTAAAATTCAAAATTACGTATATTTCATCGTCAGGTCTTAAATAGTCAATTGGCAAATACACAGATGAAAAATTTTCGATTTTCATTTTCAGATGTATAGCCGGACCAATACCAATATTCTCTATACGTAAATATGCCATTCCATTTCGAACCATCTTAATTTTATCATTCTGTATAGTTCCAAAATCAAACGGCTTCCAACCCGAAAAATCGTATTTCTCCTCCTTAGCCTTAAAATACTCAAATGCATATGCACCTTCAACTGGTTCCTTTTCTTTTTCAATTGATATATAGGGTAATACAGAGGCTCCTAATGCTTTTTTATTACTCCTTTTCGTAAATGCAATAGTAAGTAAAACCGATATAATTGTACCTTCTGCTCCGATTATACTTCCAATCAAACCAACGTTTTCTTCAGCGTTTTCATTCCTAAATACAAAGTATAAACATATTAAGCAAACAGAGATACATACTCCAACCACAATTTCAATATAATTCTCGACAAATCTGCCTGCTTTTTCTCTAAAGCCTTCTCGCCTTATACGATGTAATTCTTCTCTTAATTCTTTATTATTCAGTTTGACAACTTGAGGGTTATTTGCAGCATACTGCATAGCCTCATATTCTAACTGCCGAATTGTCTTCCCATTGATTACACCTTCTCCATCCTCGTTATATGTCATATTGTCAGGAATAACTATCTCTTTATCTTCTTTTCGGCTTTCCTCAATCTCGGTTTCTTTTAAATTTTTCTTTATGCTCACTATTTTTCCGAGAAAATAAGGTATCAGTACTATGGTTCCCACAAACTCATATACTGTTTTTGTTACTTCTTCATATTCCCCATACTGAATAATAAGAAAGACTATGACATAACTGCACAGGCCTGCAGCCTGTGCTAACACATACATCCATTCGTTGTTTTTATGCCTGTTCCATAGCTTTCTTATATATTTATACAGCCCTCTTATGGGATCACAAATTGATACAAGCACAACCGCAAACGTCATCCTAATGAGTATTTTGATTAACAAATATACCACGCGCCATATATCAAACAACAGCAATGGAATAGTCATAAGTATTTTATATATAATACCTTTCTTATTTCCCTGCCACAATTCAAAACTTCTTAGCCCTGTATATTTTTCTCCTTGCTGCCATGAATTATATATTCTACCTATTAACTTCCTTAGCTTCCCTCCGACAAAACTAAACTTAATTGCTAATTTTTTCCCAATTATCCATAGATAGTATAAAAGAATATACAATCCCCCTAGTGCAAATAAAAAATTAAAGTAGAACCATAAAAGCTGCATTCCAACTTTTAATATATCTTTATGAGCCAATATTATTTTATTGAGCATATCAACTACTGGTTGTGATGAATTTACTGCAATCACCATCAACCACCACACCATATATGTATATATGAAATCTTTAATATCCGAAACTGAAAATGCTCTATTTTCTGGAACAAATATCATTTTTATTATCTGTTTGACTGCTATATATACATAAACAACTCCATATATTCCAACAAACCAAATAGCAACTGTCTGATTGTTCTGAAGCACATTGAGAAACAGCCAAATAACCGCAAGGATGATAGTAAACAAAATAACTAAGAACATAATTGTTTCACCAGTAGAACGCTTTGACTTACTTTCTGAGTTTTTCAGAGTATCACCAATTTCTTTTCCACTTTCCACTATTTCTGTAATTACCCATATTGCCAATAATACTAGCACCATAATCGAATGAAAATATCCCCAAAAGACTCTACCCATCTCGCTTTCTTTTGCCTCCAAAATATATTTTCAATACTATCGGCATTTTCCTCGAATAAATTAAGTGACTCTTCAGCAACCCAAAAAGCAAGGCATCTCTACCTTGCTCTTCTACGTCTTATGCTCACCGGTTCTTCTACCATTTCCGCTTTCTCCGACTCTGTTATGTACTCACTCTCCTCTGCACACCTTAATGCAGCTTCTTCAATCGCTCGTTCTACCTTCCCGGCGTTTGCTTCAATCAAAAGCTTACACAAGAATTCAGCGGTATCCTCCGCCGAATTCGGATTATGAAAGCGATAATTCAATTTCCTTTGCTTCAAGCGGAATCTCCACCTCCTTCTCTTGCTTGTCCTTCTTTCCAATACTATGAGATTAATTCTCAGGTTATACCTGTTGTTTTCCTCACATTTAGTACTTAGGGTCAAAATGAACTGATTGCAAAAAAAGTTCAAAATTTTTTGTCTCCATTTAGAGAAAATATCAGTCTCTCTTTTTGAACTCGAAAAAACTCTCAACTACCCAGTCTCAAATTGTGAAGCAGCTACAAACCTAGTAAATATCAGGCTTTTCACGAAACGAGACTATTCTCACAAAATGAGACTGCACAAAAATAGCCCCTGGCAGGATACGCCTAAGGTTGCATGAATCTTAGGCGACAGAACCGCTGACCAGCCAGGCTGTTCACTTTAGGGTATCCCCTAAAACCCAATCATCCACTAATAACACTTTTGGCACGATGATCAAAAGTTATACCTACTCATATGTTGACAGCAGGCACCCGTAGCTGTGCATAAGGCAAAAAAGAAAGGCTCTGACACCTACATAAAATAAGAATCAAAGCCTTCTGCCTTAGGAATAGCATAGCATAGCTACCCCTACTGTAAACATATTCAATTATTTGTTCATCTACAATATACTACTTAAAATCATTCCATATATTCCTCAAGGCATATTCCCTGCTCATAAATATCCTTCGCAACCTCCACTCCTACATATCGATAATGCCATGGTTCATAACTTGTCCCGGTGATTTCTTGTTTTCCCATTGGATACCTTAAAATAAAACCATACTTATATGCATTTTCTGTTAACCATGTATAAACCTCATCATTGCTGCACTTTGATTTATCCGCATTGATATCCACTGCAATTCCTAGCTGATGCTCACTTGTTCCCGACAATGCCACCCATTCTTTTGCTGTTTTTTCAGCTCTCGCTCGTGAGTAGCCTTCATTTATGTAGGCTTGTATCTTATCGTCCAGTATTTTTTGCTGTTCTTCTGCCGTCCTATATCCCTCTCCGACAATCGGGTATATTCCTTCTGCTCTTGCTGCATCAAACATCTCCTGTAAGGCAGGATAAATTCTGCTATCCACCTTCTGCCCATTTGATAATTCAATCAAGTCAACAACATACTCTTCCGGAATTTCATTCCACCGATTCACAACAATTAAATTCCATTCTTCTGAAATCGGGATTTCATGCGTTGTTTGTAACTTGGAATAAGCATCTCCTAACAACTGAAATACAATTAACAGTAGATACACTCCAACTACTGCTTTCAATAGTTTCTTAAACCAATTATCCTTTTTCTTTTTAGCCATACTACTATGCCTTCAATCTTCTTGACCAGTTTTTAGTTGCAATTGGCATACAACAAATACCCAATAAAACCGGAATTGTAATCAATAAATATGGAGACCATACATATTTTCCCAAAATATTGAAAGTATTCGTTCTAAAAATATCCGTACTGCTTCCGACTAATGGCAATAAATCTAAAGCTTTCTGCAATTCATATGGAAGATATTCTGCAACCATCATTGGTCCATATACGACTGCAAGGCTAAACAATAATGCTAATACATTGCTTTTTACTGTAGCAGATATAAACATTACAATGCCTGCAAAGCCTATTGCTCCCAATAAGACAAATGCATACTCATAGATTTCAGCCTGCAACATATTCATAGGAGCAATTGCAAGCGGTTTAATATTCTGAATTGACATATCCCATCCCGATGTACCTATAAATAACATCTGAGATATAATGCTAGGGATTACAAGTATTACAAAAAACTCTACTGTAAAAGCTAATCCGGTCAAAATTTTTGCAAATGCAACTTTTCCCCATCCATTCTTTGTTGTCAGCACCAAAGAACTTGTATTATCATGCCATTCCCCTGCAAATAAAGGTGATAATGTAATTGCTAAAAATAACGCCATAACAATACCTAAATCTGCAACTATGCTTCCAAGAAGTTGTGACCATCCTTCTACCCATTCATACTGAAATGGAGTTTCAACTTTCTGCTCCATATTAAGCAGATACTTTTTTTCCACCCCTACCTGTCCGCTATTTTCTAAAAAATCATCAATTGCCTGTTCTCTTCTTTCATAAAATCCGGTTAATTTATCCGGATTAACATAGCTTATCATTGTACGATAAGTTGATGGGTCATGAAGTTCCGGATATAACATAGAAAGCCAGCTATTGATAATTTTCCAATCCATTCTCTCTAATTCCAGTTCAAGTCCTTCCGCTTCCATTCGCTGGTATTCTCTTACTAACTGCTGTAAAGTTTCATCTGTTAATTCTTCTCCAAATGCCAGTGCATATTCCTGACTGTCTTTTATCATTCCATATCCATCAAAATTGTTTCCGAATGCACTTGTGTAATCATCTGAACTTCCAAAAGTGAACCATTGAAAAGATAATATACTTCCAAATATTACGACATAAACAAAACATAACAATACACATATTTTAACCATTTGCTTTCGCCACAGTTTTTTATGTTCTAGCAAGAATAATTCCATTTTACTGTACTCCTTCCTCTGTAGGGAAATAATATAAATAAAGGTCTTCCAATGTAGCCTCACAAGATACTGCTTCCTCACTAGGCTTCTTATCAGAAATAATACGCAATACTACCTCTTTTCCTTCATGTCTTAAATTTGCAACTGTTGTCTTTGCCTGCCATTTTCTTGCTTCCTTCGCAGGTACAGTAAGTTCCCATACTTTACCATTCGCTTTTTCTGTCAATTCCTGAACAGTTCCCTGCAATACAAACTTACCTTTTTTCATCAATAGCACTTTATCTGCAATTGCCTCTATATCTGACACAATATGAGTGGACAGAATGACAATTTTATCTCCTGCATATTCTGAAAGCAGATTACGGAATCTAACACGTTCTTTTGGGTCTAAACCCGCAGTCGGTTCGTCAAAAATCAAAATATCCGGATTATTTAATAATGCCTGTGCAATCCCCACTCGCTGTTTCATACCACCAGAGAAAGTCTTTACTTTCTTGTTTGCAACATGACTTAATCCTACTTCTTCTAACAATTCCTTTGACCTTTTCAGTGCAATCTTTTTAGGAATTCCTTTCAATGCAGAAATGTACATCAGAAATTCCATTGCTGTATAATTTGGATAATACCCAAACTCCTGTGGCAAATATCCCAACACATTTCTATAATCAGCACCCATTGCAGTTACTTCTTTTCCGTTTAATAACACTTCTCCCGAAGTAGACTCTAAAATGGCGCATAACATCCTCATAAGGGTTGTCTTACCTGCACCATTTGCTCCCAAAAGACCATATACTCCCGGCTTTAATGTTGCACTCACACAATCTACTGCTATCTTATTTCCATAATGCTTCGTCAAGCGGTCAAGCGATAATTCCATATATTTTTCCTTCCTTTCTCATCTCCACAATAAATAACACTTCTTTGAAAAAAAACATTCCAAACACAAAAAATGCAATCAACCAGAATCCAATTGCTGATGTGGCATATATCCACGGTATCACTCTTGATGTGACTGCCCAACAGACGCAGGAACCTATCATCACAGCAGCACCCATTGGAACACTTTCTTTTCTCTGCAATCGCACAAGCCTGAGCATACCTGTCATGCAAACCAAATAAGGCACTAAACAATAGAGCACCATTTGCCATAGTTCACTATAACTATTCTGCAACAATACTTCTAAACATAACACAAGGGTAATGCACACCAAATTTGCTGCTCCTGCCAAAACTAATTTTGCAAGCATTATCTGTGCTCCGGAAGCTCTTGTTACTGCTTCAATTTCACTCATGCCATAAAACTGACTCTTAAACATCACAGGCATAACAGCCAATACAAATAGAGGCATAAAAACCGGGATGTTCTGAGGAATATCTGCCACGCTTGTAATCATTAGACAAACCAATAATAAAGTGACAGCCTGCAAAATGAATATTGGAATTCCTTCAAATCGAAACACATCTGATAAATAGTAAAAGAAACTTGTTCTTGGCTCTTCTTTTGAAAATTTATATTCCCTCATAATTTCCGTACAGCCTTTTATAGTTTCATCCAATCGCTTTGACTCTATTTCTTGCCCCAATGAATGGTATAAGCTATTCTCTAAATTTCTATCTCCCATTTCGTTGCTCCTTCCTCATAATATTAAGTCCATTCCTAACTCTGCTTTGTGCAGTTCTCATGTTACACCCCATTACTTTTGCTATTTCATGAAACTCAAGCTGTTCTCCAAAACGTAAAATAATAGCTTCACGCTGCTCCGATGACAAAACATTTAATAGATACGCTATCTCTGCTCTATCCTCCACTCGAAGAATTTCATTACACTCATCTATCAATATTTCTTCATCTTCTAATGAGGAAAATGGAATTTTTCGACTTTCATCAATACACAATCTGTTTGCAATTGTATATAAATACGCTTTAAATTTTTTCTTTCCTTTATAGTCTGATATGTTTTTAAATAACTTGAAAAATGTCTCTTGCGTTAAATCTTCTGCTTTTTCCTTACTGGCACAATGCCACTTACAATAACGGAGTATGGATGTGTAGTAGCGTTTAATCAATTCTTCCGCTGCTTGCTCATCACCACTTTTTATCTGTTCTACTAATTCATCATCACTCAACACAATCCATCCTCCTTTCCTGAGTCTCTATATATAATAACGTTCCACAATTGCAAAATGATTAAAGAATTCCTTAAATATTTATAAGGACTACTTTAGCATTATATTTTATATTTTTTCGCTCTGATAGAATTTATATTTCCCATCAAAAAACACTCCCAGGTTTCCACCTGAGAGTGCTCCTACTTTTCCGCTATTCAACCACCCAAACAACCTTACCTTTCCACCGTTCCGCATTGTTACCTCCATATGTACCGTACTCTTACTAATTCCAAATTCCTTTGCCGTCTGTCTGACTGTTGCCCCATGTTCAACTATATATTTTGCTACAGCAATTACGCGGTCATGTAATACATCCGAGCATTCCATCGCCATTCAAAGTTCTCCTGCTTTGCTTTGTTACATCTTATGCCTTCTAAATCAGATTTATGATGCATTTTTCCTGCAAAGTGGTATACTTATATCGATAATGTTCTATAACATTACTTTTTTGTTATGGCAAATAAAAAACATTCATATAAGATATCTTATAAGGAGAATTATTATGTTTAAAAAAAGTCCCCAGAAACAGGGCTTACAAATCATTATCGTAGGAGCAGGAAAAGTCGGCTCTACTCTAATCGAACAGCTGACGAAAGAAGGGCATGACATTACAATCATTGACCGCAATCCTGCCAAAATAACAGAAATCACGAATATGTATGACATCATGGGTGTTACAGGAAATGGTGCCAGCTACAGTGTACAGATGGATGCCGGCATTGAAAATGCCGATTTGATTATCGCCGTTACAGGTTCTGATGAGCTAAATCTTTTATGCTGTACGATTGCAAAACAAGTTGGTGATTGTGCTGCAATCGCACGTGTGCGTACTCCTGATTACAGCCGTGAAGTCAGCTATTTACAGGACAAATTAGGACTTGCCATGATTATCAATCCGGAACTGGAAGCTGCAAAAGAAGCTGCCCGTATTCTTTATCTTCCAAGTGCCTTGGAGGTCAGCTCCTTTGCTCACAATCAGGCAGATATGGTTAAATTCAAAATCCCCGAAGGAAACGTTCTTGACCAAATGACAATTGCCCATTTAGGCAAAACTATTACCAATGATATTTTGATTTGTGCTGTTGAACGAAATGGCGAAGTATACATTCCATCCGGTAATTTTACACTTGCCGCAGGAGATGTTATTTCTTTCGTTGCCTCCAATAAAGTAACACGCTCTTTCCTTGCCACCATTGGTATTAAAACGAACCGTGTTAAAAACACAATGATTATTGGTGGCGGAAAAGTAGCTTATTATCTTGCACAGCAGCTTCTTACACGTGGCATCAATGTCAAAATCATCGAAAGTGATCCTACCCGTTGCCAGGAACTCAGCGTCCTGCTTCCTAAAGCAATTATTATTCATGGAGACGGTACAGATCAGGATTTATTAAAAGAAGAAGGTCTGGAATATATCGAATCCTTTGTTCCTCTTACCGGATTAGACGAAGAAAATGTTATGTTGACATTGTATGCAAAAAAGGTTTCCAACGCTAAGGTTATAACCAAGATCAACCGTATTACTTTCCAGGATGTTATCAACAGTCTGGATTTAGGAAGCGTTATTTATCCACGTTATATTACGTCAGAAGCAATTATTGCATATGTACGTGCTAAAAAGGATTCTATGGACCGTAACATCGAAACGCTTTACCACATGTTTGACCATCGTGTGGAAGCTATTGAGTTCCTTATTAATTCCGAATCTGATATTACAAACGTTCCATTAAAAGATTTGTCTCTGAAAAATGACCTTTTAATTGCTTTTATCAATCGAAACGGTTCTATCATTATCCCTACCGGTCAGGACAGCATCCACGTCGGTGATACAGTTATGATTGTTACCAGTCATGCCGGACTTAGTGATATTGAAGATATTTTGAATTAATCTTTTAAGCTAGGTATAGCCATTTCGTAAAGCGAAATTCAGGAGATAAGTTATGAACAGTTCAATTATTCGATATATTTTAGGATGTGTATTAAAAATAGAAGCATGCCTCATGCTTCTCCCATGCCTTACCGCTGCCGTATACGATGAAGTAGAAGGCTTCTATTTCCTTATTGTTGCCTTTGTAACAGCTCTTATCGGTTATCTTATGACCATACGAAAACCATCTAATACGGTTTTCTATTTAAAAGAAGGTTGTGTAACAACAGCACTCAGCTGGATTTTCCTCAGTATCTTTGGTGCAATTCCTTTTGTGTTAACCGGAGAAATTCCATCCTTCACCGATGCTTTATTTGAAACCATTTCCGGTTTTACTACTACCGGTGCAAGTATTTTGTCTGATGTTGAAGCACTTTCTCACACTTCTTTAATGTGGCGTAGCTTTACCCATTGGATTGGCGGTATGGGCGTACTCGTATTTTTACTCGCTATCATCCCGATGACCGGTGGCTCGCATATGAATCTGATGCGTGCAGAAAGCCCCGGACCTTCTGTTGGAAAACTCGTTCCAAAGGTTAAATCTACTGCAAGAATTTTATATGCCATTTATTTCGGAATGACTCTTGTTGAAATTATACTTTTATTACTGGGCAATATGCCTGTATTTGATGCTATTACTACCAGCTTCGGTACTGCCGGTACAGGTGGTTTTGGAATCAAAAACGACAGTATCATGAGCTACTCTCCATATATCCAATGGGTGATAACCATTTTCATGATTCTATTTGGAGTAAACTTTAATGCGTACTATTTAATGTTGTTTGGATATTTAAAAAAGGCATTTTCTATCGAAGAAGTAAAAGCCTATTTTCTTGTGATTTTAGCATCCATCGGCATTATATTTATTGAAACCATAGAAATGGTAGGTAATGGCTTCAAAGCACTCACAGATGCAAGTTTCCAAGTTGCATCCATTATTACTACCACTGGTTTTTCTACGGTCGATTTTGACCAATGGCCAATGACATGTAAAACCATTTTGGTTCTTCTTATGTTTATCGGTGCCTGTGCCGGAAGTACAGGCGGCGGTATAAAAGTTTCCCGGTTCATTATCCTCGTGAAAACAATCGGAAGGGAACTCCAATACTATATCCATCCAAAATGTACACGCAAAATCAAAATGGATGGGAAAATGATCGAACACGAAATCGTTCGTTCTACCAATGTATACTTTATCACATTTATGATTGTATTTTGTGCATCGGTATTTGCAATTTCCTTTGAAGGGCGTGACCTTGTTACAAACTTCACGGCAGTAGCTGCCACTATCAACAATATCGGACCCGGCTTAGAATTAGTTGGGCCTACACAGAACTTCGGACTGTTTTCACCATTTTCAAAATATGTGTTGATGTTCGACATGTTAGCAGGACGACTGGAATTATTCCCATTACTCATTTTATTCCATCCTACTGTATGGAAAGATTTATACGTGCAAAAATGCGTGGAAAAGAAACGCAAAAAAGAACTTGGATTATAAACAATCGAATTACTTTATAGCAACATAAAAGGATGTTTCCCATGATAAACTCACAAGAAACATCCTTTTTATTTTATGTAATGCCGTTATTCCTTATAATATTTCGGATATCATTACCACACAATCTGATTTCGCCCACTTGCTTTTCCATAGTACAGCTTTTCATCAGCCCGCATCAATATCTGGTCTATATCATCCTGCTCTGTCGCTTCTACAATACCAAACGTCATTGTAACCTTTATGATATGTTCTTTTGCAGGAATCTCCAGTTCCCTGATATCATGAAGTGCATTTTCCAACACTCCCAAACTTGCAGACAACGTCTTCCCTTCAAATACAAGCAGAAATTCTTCGCCACCCCAACGTGCTGCAAAGCCATTTCCCAGCATATTTTTCTTCAAAACTTTTGCTACCGCTTTTAATACTTCATCACCATTATCATGCCCATAGGTATCATTAACTTTCTTAAAAAAGTCAATATCGCACAAGCAAATACTATAACCAACTCCTTTTTCCTGCAATCGATTATATACTTGCTGTAAGCGGTTATTCGCATAGCGTCTATTATTTAATCCTGTAAGTGCATCCTGTTCAACAAGAGTCCGTAACGATTTCTGCATGCTAACGCTGTTCCTTGCAAGCTGTCCAAGCTCATCATTTTGTCTTATCACTTCTCCCTGTAAGTCATCTCCAAAATTACCGGAAGCAACTTTATCCATAAAGCGTTCAATCATCTGTATTTTTTTAATAGTACGTTCCGCATATGCAACTACAATAATCCCAATAAATGTAATCGCTATTACAAACATAAATGCAATCGGCATAAGTGCTTTATTCACATCTTCACGCACGCTTTCCGTCGGCCTACTGACACCAATCATGCCAATCACTTCCCCATTTTGCGTAAAAATCGGTTCATAGTACACAAACCGTTCGATTCCTGATATTTCCGCATCTGTGTAAAATGTGGGTGTTGCACCATCCAACACATCCCTGATTACTACCGGCGAAGCAATTGTGCCAATAACTCTTTCTCCGTTTTCATCACAAATCGTTGTCATCAGGCGCATATCCCGACCAAAAACAGATAATTCCACATCCAGAACTTTACAAATCCGGTCCAGGTTATCATATTCATCACTAATGACCTCCTCACCCTTTACCAGAAAATAGGCACCCGATGTATCTTGTCCGATGCCATACTCTCCCGGATAATGGTTATCTAATATGGACAGAAATAGCTTACACTGCTTTTCCATGTAATCCCGTGTCTGCTCATGCATGGAATCCGTGATTGTTTTATAAGCCAAACCAATCACAATAGCTGCCATTAGTGCAAGTACTGTCAGTGTTGTAAATAATATTTTCTGTTTTAAGCCTTGGTTTTTCTTTTTCATACCCACCGTCTTTTCATTTGTATACACAAAACGTATTAATCCAAATGGAACAGAGGTTTTAAGTCAACACTTACCGGACTGTTATCCGGATTTGTTTCCATGATATCCGCCATGAAATCCCACCATTTACGGTTAATTGCGGTATCTGCACTCTTGCTCCATAATTCTTCATCTTCAATTTCTATATATCCATATAATACCAGTGTTTCCGGGTCAAGTGCAATTGTATAATTTTTACCGCCATGCTCGTGAATCATATCAATCATCTCCGGCCAAAGTTCATTATGTCTCTTTTCATATTCTGCTTCCATACCCGGATACAATTTCATTTTAAATGTTTTAATCATAGAGATAGCCCCCTTGTTAACCTTTCTTTTATTTATACTCGTTTTGATAATACTTCTGCTTCATATTTTTCGATTTCTTCAAACCATTCGAATTCGCCTTTTACGTCGCATTCTTTACAGTACTGTTCCCAAACATCGCCAAATGGTAAGCATTTTACTGCTTCCTGCATAGCCATAAGCTTTGTAAACTCACTGTTATCCTGAAGCTCTTTTAACATAGCGTTTGGAGTAAGCATTGCATTTAATAATGCTTTCTGGAAGCTTCTAAGACCTGTGGACCATGCAGACACACGGTTAATGGAAGCATCAAAGTAATCAAGCGCAATATAAACTCTGTCAAGTGCATTGTTACGAACGATTTCTTTTGCAATTTCTTTTGTTTCATCGTCAAATACGACTACATGGTCACTATCCCAACGGATACCGCGTGTTACATGAAGTGCGATTTCATCAAAGAAGCAAAGAAGTGCCGGAATCTTATCAGAAACCACTTCTGTCGGATGATAATGTCCATTGTCCATAAGTGGCATACATTTGTCAGAATGTTCTGCTGCAAAGCTTAAAGAAAACTCTGCAGAGCCCACTGTATACGCTTCTACGCCAATACCGAATACTTTAGATTCTACACAAGGTTTTACTTTATTGAAATCATATGGTTCAGAAAGAATTGCTTCAATAGATTCTTTATATCTCATTCTTGGTCCCATTCTGTCCGCAGGAATATCTTTGAAACCGTCACCTGTCCAGATGTTCATGACACATGGAATACCTGTTTCTTCTGCAAAATATTCAGAAATACGGATACAAGCCTTACCATGTTCAATCCAGAAGTTTCTGATGTTTTCATCAGGGCTTGCTAATGTAAGACCGGAATCAGCCATCGGATGAGAGAAAAATGTTGGGTTAAAATCCAAGCCCATACCTTTAGATTTTGCAAACTCTACCCATTTCTTGAAGTGCTTTGGTTCTAATTTGTCACGGTCTACAAATTCACCCTCTTCGAAAATAGCATAACATGCATGAACATTAATTTTTTTTGCACCAGGGCAAAGTTCAAGAACTTTTTCCATATCTGCAAATAATTCTTCCGGTGTTCTAGCCTTTCCAGGGTAATTACCTGTTGTCTGGATACCACCTGTCAAAGGACCGTCGTGGTCGAAACCGATAACGTCATCTCCCTGCCAGCAATGTAAGGATACAGGTACTTTCTTTAAATCTGCGATTACTTTGTCTGTGTCGATGCCAACTAAGGCATATGCCGCTTTGGCTGCTTCATAATTTGCCATTTTGAAATTCCTCCTACTTTTTAATTGATATACAATTCTTTTATTTTTTAATTACGCCGGATAAGTTTTCACTCCAAAAGAATCAAATACACACTGTCTTGCTTCTTTTAAATCTTTAAACTCTCCTACTTTTAACATCTGTGCCATTAAATTACCGATTGCTGTTCCTTCCCCCGGTCCGGCATATACGGTTCTGCCTGTTTTTTCAGCCGTTAACTGATTTAAATACACGGCATTAGAGCCACCACCCACTATATTAATTGCCGGATAATGCACTCCTGTAATTGCTTCAATCTCTTTTACGGTTTCTGCATAACTTTCTGCAAGAGACTGATAAATGACTGTTGCAAGTTCGCCTACTGTTTCCGGAACCTGCTGATTGGTATCACGGCAATACTGTTTGATTGCTTCCGTCATGTTTTCAGGTGCAAGAAATACATTATCATTTACATCCACACGGGATGGAAACACTCTTACTTCGTCAGCCATATCACAAAGTTGTGCAAAGGAATATGCATCGTTAAGTTCATGTCTTACAGACTGAATCATCCACAAGCCCATGATATTCTTTAAATAGCGGAAGCGGTATTCGTAACCGCCTTCGTTTGTGAAGTTCTTTTCCATACTCTCCATGCTACAGATTGCTTCTTTGTTTTCTACTCCCATGAGTGACCATGTACCGGAGCTGATATAGAGGCATTCTTCTGACTGTGTCGGTACTGCCATAACCGCAGATGCTGTATCATGCGTTGCCGGAAGTATCACTTCACAGCTAAAACCTACTTCTTCTTCTACTTCCTTGCTGAATTTGCCTACTACCGTTCCCGGCATAGAAAGCGGAAGAAACATTTCTTTCGGATAACCAAGCATTCCGATAAGCTCCATATCCCATTGCTTTGTCGTAGGACTTACAAGCTGACCGGATGTGGCATTTGTATATTCCGAAACCTTATTACCGGTTAACAAGAACTGGAAATAATCCGGAAGCATTAAAAATGTTTTTGCTTTTGCAAGAAGCTCCGGTTCCTGAACCTTATGTGCCATTAACTGATAAATGGTATTAAATATCTGCTTCTGGATTCCTGTTCTGGCATATAAATCCTTTTCAGGAATGATTTTATATACTTCTTCGTCCATGCCTTCCATACGATGGTCTCTGTAACCATATGTATTTCCCAGCACCTTATCGTTTTCATCCAGCAGGACATAATCTACTGCCCATGTATCGATCCCCATACTTACCGGAAGTTTTCCGATTTCTTTACATTTTTTAATTCCGGCCTTAATCTCTTTAAACAAATGCTCTGTATCCCAACATCTGTGACCGTCCTTTTTAATCATACCGTTTTCAAAACGATGAATTTCTTCCAGTATCATTTTGCCATCTCCCATATGGCATAAAATGTGGCGTCCGCTGGAAGCACCAATATCTACTGCTAAATAATATGTTGCCATGTCTTTTCCTCACATCATTCCATAATAATGTTAATAGTCCCCATCCAAGGACTTGTCACTATATAAAAGTATATACCATTCTTATTTGCATTCGTAGGACGGTATTTGCAAATTTTACCGTCCTTATTTGCAGAATGCGTTTGTTTTATGGTAAAATAAAAAAGGTGTTTTACCACCTTTTCTTTTCTATTGGAGTATGCATATGAACAAAGAACTTTTAGAACAGCTTAAAATGATTTCAGATGAAGAACAGGCAATTTTGGACGGAAAAAACGATATCCAAAAAGAACTCTATACTTCTCAAAAAGACTTTATTATCGATAGTAAAAAAATGTTGGAAAAAGGGAAGCTTATCGATATCCGCCCGCACACCAGATTTGTACATTTCCCGAAACATCGCCATAATTATGTTGAAATCATTTATATGTGCAGTGGCAGCACAACCCATATCATCAACGGTCACAATACCGTAAAACTGGAAACCGGTGAACTTCTTTTCTTAAATCAAAATGCCACACAAGAAATCCTTCCCGCAGGGGAAAATGATGTTGCCGTTAATTTTATTGTGTTACCGGAGTTTTTTGACAGAGCATTTCTTATGATGGAAGACGAAAGTGTACTACAAGATTTTCTTGTGGGTTCATTAAAAGAAAATTCCGGATTGGTCGACTATCTTCATTTTCAGGTAAAAGACGTTCTTCCTGTTCAAAACCTGGTAGAAAATATGATTTATTCTCTTGTAAATAAGCAAACGGGATACCGTAATATCAACCAGACCACCATGGGACTCTTGTTTATCCTGCTCCAACACCAAAGCGATAAAATCAAGCGTGATGATAGCAGCAATTATGAACAAGGGCTTATTCTGACTGCACTGAAATACATTGAAGACAACTACAAAACCGCAACCTTAGAAGAATTGTCTTCTCTCACCGGCTTGCCTGCATATTCTGTCAGCAAACTCATCAAGCGTCATACCGGCAGCACTTTCAAGTCCCTCCTGCAAATCAAACGTCTGAATCAGTCCGCCTTTTTACTGACTACCACAGGACTTGCGGTAGAAACCATCATAACTCTTGTAGGTTATGACAATACCAGCTATTTTCATCGGATTTTTAAAGCGCATTTTCAGATGACCCCAAAAGCATATCGAATTACCAATACTTTTTCCACATAAAAACTTTTTTACAAGTCCGGAAAATAGTCCTTCAGAAACCCTGCCACCGTGTCTGCAGAGTATGCACACCGTTTTAACAATCCCTCTTTTTGTGTGTTAACAGCTACTGCCAAACCACTTGTTTCAAACATTTCTACATCGTTATAGTTATCTCCAAAGCTCATGGTTTCTTCTTTTTTTATTCCAAGATGCTTTGAAAGAGCTTTCATTCCTACGCCCTTATGAATCCACGGAAACAGCATGTCCAGCCAGTCATTACCGGAAGTAACTACTTTGACTCCTTCCGGCATCTTTTCCTGCCAATACTTTTGTCTGTCATTATCTTCCGTTCCGGCTTTTTCATATAGTGCAATTTTAATATAAGGCTCTCCTATTTCACTCAAATCGGATAATACCTTATATTGATTTCCTAAAAAATGAATGCGCTTTTCATAATCCGGTGATTTGGGATTGATGTATGATGTATATGTTCCCGAAACCAATGCTTCGGTTCCATCTTCTTCCTCAATCAATCTGATAATTTCCTGACCAAGCTCCTTTGGAATTTCCTGTCTGTCAATAATTTCTCCCTGATAAATTGTAAGCGCCCCATTTTCACAGATATATGCAATATCATCTTTTACCGGTCCAAACAGGTTACGGAGACTATAATACTGCCTTCCGCTTGCCGCCGCAAAAATCACACCTTGCTTTTTCAATTTTCTAATCCATTCAAATATTTCCTCTGAAACCTCTGTACTTCCGTTTTGAAGCAGTGTACCATCCAAGTCACTTGCAATCAGCTTAATCATATTTTTAATTCCTCATATCTATATCATTTTGCTTTACTAAACAGTATAAAGCTTTTATCGCTAAGTCTCTACACTAACTTATTAAATCCGCCTATTCAATACATAAAACATATTGAAAAAGGTTTACGTACCTGATACGCAAACCTCTTCCGCAACAACATATATTATTTAAGGACTCGTCACAGTTTAACCTGCAACAGATATTATCATTAATTTGTTGGATACAGGCACTTAATACCTCTCTCCTGAAACATTTCAAGCCATCTATCGTCCGGTTTCTCGTCTGTTACGACGATATCCATGTCTGAAAAATCAACAATTTTAGAAAATGCAATCTTGTCAAATTTTGTCTTATCTACAGCAACGATTCTTGTTTTTGCAGATTTAAACATCATTTGCTTTGGCTGGGCAAATTCTTCACTGCTATCTGATAATCCACGCTCAAAATCAAAGCCTTTACCAGAAATAATCGCCATTTCCACATTATAGGAACTAAGTCCGTGAACGGATTGCGGACCTGTCAATGCAAGATATCCTTCCTTGAGTTTCCCACCGGAAGAAATAATATTCCAATCACTGACATCGGATAATTCAATCAATACTTCAATCGAATTTGTCACAATCGTAATTCGTTCTTTATTTTTAATTGCTTTTGCAATAAATACACCTGTTGTACTGGCATCAATTGCAATATGTGCTCCATCGTGAATCAAATCCGCGATAATCTCTGCCATCTTTTGCTTGCCGGTTACGTTTTTCTTTTTCCGTACGTTAAACGGCATATCAATACTTGTATTTTCGTTAATAACGGCTCCACCATAGCTTTTTACTGCCAAACCGTCTTTATCAAGCTTATCAAGGTCTCGTCTGATAGTTTCTTCCGAAACGCCATATATCTGACTCAGTTCGCTAACTACAACACGTTTTTCTTCCTGTAATTTTTCTAAAATCAAGTTTCGTCTTTCTAAAGCCAGCATTTATTTCACATCCTCTCCATGATAGGAATTCCTCATATCATGTTTTACTTTAATATCCATTGGCTATTTCCGAAATCCCCTATTTCCTTTACAGAATCGCCTTACATACCTGTTCATCCGGCTGTGCAATTACAGAAGAATCCAGATACATTCCTTTGTCTCCGATAAGCGTTTTTGCATTTTCGATAGCTGCCTGTACTGCTGCCACTTCACCGGTCAGGAACATATAAGACTTTCCGCACATACCTTTTGCAATACGAAGCTCAATCAAATCAACCGCCGCTGTTTTTGCTGCTGCATCTGCTGCTTCAATAATAGCTGCCGCATTAAAGGTTTCAAGAATACCAAGTGCACGCACCTTTTCCAAAGTAGTTGTTCCATAAATTGCCGGGAAAATCGATTCGTGAGGATTACCAAGTACAAAGCTGTCGATTAAATTGTCTCCGTTCAAAGCTGCCGCATTTTCTACTGCCGCCTGTACAGCACTTAAATCACCGGAAATTAATGCAATATATTTACCGGGACATACGGTTTCTGCCTGAACTAATTCTACCTGTGATGTTTTTACCATCGTATCTGTTGCTACAACGCCAGTCGATACTGTTTTAAATTCAATCATTCCAAGTGCTTTTGCCACTTTTGTTCCCTCCTGACACTTATGTCACATAGTGCAATTCCTATTGCTTATATTTATGAACCCATTTACTCGCTCACACATTTTATTGTTACTAAGTTCTTTGTTACCGCTGTTACTTTTCCAGAAACAGAAGCATGAATATTTACGCTAAGACCTTTTCCTGCTTCGCCAATCACATCACCGCGTTTCACGATATCACCTACTTCTACAGCAGGAGTTGTCGGTGCACCGATATGCTGACTCATCGGAATCGATACGGTATCCATCAGTATTACCTTTTCATGAAGCGGTGCCGGCTTATCATATTTCGCTAATCCCAGTCTTGCTTCTAAACGGTTTTCCGGAACTTTTCGATACTGTCTGGATTCTTTTACAGGCTCAGCATTTACCTTAGGCGGTGCAATTGCACCGGCTGCCTTTAAGCCCATCTTATATTCTGCAATTAAAGACCTAGGTGATAATCCCTGTGGACATGCAAACATTTCACATACACCGCAAGAACTACAGAACATCGTATTTAAAAATGTATCTGTCGTCCTAAAATCTTTATTGATTGCAGCACGCATAAATAAATGCGGTTGAATCGGATGTCCCAATGCGTGTCTCGGACATAAGTTGGTACATGTCTCACATTGACAGCAGGAAGAGGACGCCCTCTTTAAATCTATCGAAGAATTACTGTTTTTCTTCTGAACAATCTGATGTGTTTTAGGTAAAACAATTACCGCATTGGTAGTCTTTGTCACTCGTGTCTGCGCATTTCCGATATAGCCCATCATCGGACCGCCGATAAAATATACCGGCTCATCTATCGTTGCATTTCCGGCAAGCTTTACTACATCTTCTACGGTGCAGCCAAGTGGTACACGTACAGAAACAGGTTGTTCTACCTCACCAACCACAGAAACCACCTTGTCGATTACCGGCGTCTTTTCATAAACCGCACGATAGATATTGTACATTGTTTCTACGTTAAATACAGCTACACCTGCTTCAATAGGAAGCCCGCCCGGTCTGATGACTTTTCCGGTTGCTTCGTATACAAGTACTACTTCGTCTCCCATCGGATACGCACTATCCAGTAATTTAATACTTACCTTCGGATAATCTCTCATATACGCCATCAAAGCATCAATTGTTTCTCTATATTCACCTTTGATTCCAATTATTGCATTGTCTGCACCTACGGTATCTGCCACCATTTGAAATGCTATCAGAATTTCCTGTGCACGTTCTTTCAAAAGCTGTCTGTGCAGTTTCAAAAGCGGTTCACATTCTGCACAGTTCAGCAAAATGGTTTTTGCACGCTCATCCAGCTTTGCAAAGGTTGGAAAGCCTGCTCCTCCGGCTCCGACAACGCCGCTTTCTTTAAGCAGTGTTACTAATTCAGCTAATTTCATTGCGAATTACTCCAATCCTGTCGGGTCGTCAATAATACCTACGATTGCTGCATCAATTGGTGCACTTGCAAGTCCACAGCCGATTCGTGCGGCACTTCCCTGCGCAACCAATACATATTCGCCGATTCCGGCTCCAATATTATCAATAGCTACAAACTGATTTGTAACTCCTTTCATTCGTCCTACCGGTTCCACGATCATGAACTTATTTCCTATTAAATTTTCACACTTTCTTGTGGAAACGATGCTTCCGATTACCTTTGCTGCGATCATGGCCTGTACCTCCAAATGTACTTATTTTCTACGCTATCGTAAATCTATCTATTATAAATCTGCTTGTTTTCAATATCATGTATTATCTGCCAGCTGTATTTATCTAAATATATGTAACTTTTTTACTTCTAAATAATACATCTACTTAAACAAATACAGCTGGCATTACAATTACTATTTTATAATGGTAACTGTGTCCCCCTGTGCAATCTGACTTGCATTCGCCTCATCTGTATCGATGTGCATTTCCAGTGTAAAGCTCTCGTCCACACGAATCTTTACGTGATTGAAGGTAGTACCTCTTTCGTTATCTGCTTTTACAGATACGATGTCACCATCTTTTACCCCTGCTGCCGCTGCATCTGCCGGAGCCATATGGATATGGCGCTGCGCAATAATACAGCCTTCCTGTAAATATAAAACGCCTTTTGGTCCGACAAGTGCAAGCGGTGCACTTCCGGCAACATTACCGGACTCTCTTACCGGTGCTTTGATTCCAAGTGTTCTTGCATCTGTTGCAGAAATTTCCACCTGACTGCTCTTACGGCACGGTCCCAAAATTCTGACGTTTTCGATTGCTCTAAGCTTTAAGCCTACGATTGTAACGCATTCATTTGACGCAAACTGTCCACCCATAAGTTCTTTTTTCTTCGTAAGCTTATACCCTTCACCAAAAAGGATTTCTACGTGTTCCTGTGTTAAATGTACGTGTCTGTTAGATACACCAACCGGAACAATATAACCTTTTGCATTTTTCGCTTCTTCCTGCTGGTTCAAAGCTTCAATGACTAACTTTGTAATCATTTCAATGTTTTTTGTATCCATGTTCCACCTACTCTCTGTAGTGAATCACGATAGGGATTACCTAAGTAATCCCTTATGATTCTTTAAAGATATACCATACTATTTTACTGCTGGTAAAATCATTTCTACATCATTGTGTGGTCTTGGGATTACGTGTGTAGCAATAAGTTCGCCTAATTTACCAGCGCTGTTTGCACCAGCTTCAACAGAAGATTTAACAGCTCCTACGTCACCACGT